>NZ_JBXDLD010000065.1:0-12779 GCF_056820425.1 Priestia sp. KCTC 13724
GGCCTCTGAGCAAATTTTAAAAAGAATAGCCGGTGTTCATATGCCGGATTATTAAGTAAAACTTATATAATTTTGGATAATCAACACTCTTGAACTAAATTATCGAATTATTTTCTGTTTAAACACAGGCATTTTATTTTTCTCTCTTTCACATTCTTGTTACAATGAAACCTGCAGATAGTTCGATGATTATCGAATAATTAAATTATTATTACGGAAAGAGGATGAGTATATGTCGATGGACCAACATCCAAACAGTCAAAAAAACATTCCAATTTCAGTGCTTGATTTGTCACCTGTTTTGGAAGGCAGCACGGTGGCTGATGCACTTAGAAATACGCTAGACTTAGCACAACACGTCGAAAAATGGGGATACAATCGCTACTGGTTAGCCGAGCATCATAATATGTCAGGAATTGCAAGCTCCGCTACTTCTGTCGTAATTGGCCATGTCGCTGCTGGTACATCTACCATTCGAGTGGGTTCAGGTGGCATTATGTTACCTAATCACTCACCGCTTGTTATTGCAGAACATTTCGGAACATTAGAATCCCTTTTTCCCGGTCGAATTGACTTAGGCTTAGGTCGCGCTCCTGGCACGGATCAATTAACCGCCCAAGCTTTAAGAAGAGGACGCATGAGTGATGGTCAAGATTTTCCAGATTTGTTAGATGAACTGAGAGCATATCTTGCCGTTCCATCTGATGAGCAACCACTACCAGTGAGAGCTGTTCCTGGAGAAGGTCTTGAAGTGCCAATTTGGTTACTTGGCTCAAGTGGATTTAGTGCACAGTTAGCGGCTCAGCTTGGCTTACCATTTTCATTTGCAAGCCACTTTTCACCGAACAATACGCTTGGAGCGCTTCAAATGTACCGCCGCTACTTCCAACCGTCTGAAGTATTGGATAAACCATATGCAATGTTAGGCGTTAACGTAATTGCAGCGGATACAGATAGAGAAGCGGAACGATTAGCAACGTCGCTTCAACAGCAGTTCTTAAACTTAATTCGCAACAAGCCAGGCAAACTTAAAGCACCTGTTGACAATATGGACAAGATTTGGAGTGAATTTGAAAAGGCAACTCTACAGCAACAGTTAGGTTCATCCATCATCGGCGGACCAGAAACTGTAAAGAGAAAGCTTGAAAGCTTTATTGCTGAAACAAATGCTGATGAATTGATGATCAACGCACAAATATACGACCACAAAGCGCGATTACGCTCATATGAAATTGTTTCTGAAGTAATGAATAGTAAATAACGAAAAGCCGAACGTTGTCACAAACGTTCGGCTTTTCGTTATTTATTGCTTGTTCGATATCTTCCCCCCGCTGGCTTGCTTTGTTCACAACATACCGAAGCTCTTCTCCATCGTTTGTAGTTATTTTTAGACCGTTTTTTAACAAAGGCACTCCTAATAATTTGTTACGGACTCTCTCTACCGTTTCAATATCTGCCAAGTCCAATGTTACAGTACCTCGTTGAACATTAATCGCATGTGATTTATGTATAAGCTCCGTTGAAGTTAGGTATAGTTTACCTCCTACCCCTTTCATTAAATTGGCAAGTCCTGTTCGAATATATGATTCCTCAGACATATTTTTTGTTCTTCTCCTTTCTTTCCTTTTTATAGAAATTTTTATTATCTTCTCATATTTTTAATCAATATGCACAGAAATTAACGGTTCCATTTCCATAACCTGTCTCATAAACTATTAAGAAAAAGTAAATTAAGTAACATTTAAGAAAAGAGGCTTAATCAATATGAAATATCCCCTTATTAGGCAACGAAGAATTTCCTTTAGTAGCCTACACGACCATAATCTAATCGGTAGCGGAAAAGATGGCCAAGTATATCATCTTAAAAATGGCAAGTGTATCAAAATTTACTACAATGAAGCAACACAACAAAAAGAGCTACAAGCATTAAAGCTAGGTCAAAGTTCTTCCGTCATCCCAAGGATTTATGAAGCTGGCTATAATTACATTATTTTAGAATATATTGAATCTATTTCTCTAGCTAGATATATAAAAAGAACGAACAGCCTACCCTTTTCCTTAGTTAAGGAAATTATTTTACTTCTTGATGAACTTCAAAGGGTTGGTTTTACTAGATGGGATGCAGAGGTTCGACATATTTTAATTACAAAAGATGGACATTTGAAGGTTATTGATTTAAAACGAGCATTAACTTCTGATACAAAAGTTCCTACTAAGCTTTTTCAAGGTTTAGAAAAATTAGGGGTTTTAGACTTATTCTTTAAGCATTTACGTGATTTACGTCCAGACCTTCATTTGAAATGGAGCTCTTATCAGTAATTTGCTTTCAAAGTAGAAAAATTCTATTGGTAATTATCAACTTTTTTCCGCTAATGCCGGTTGCTTTTCAACCATACGTTTGCATATATTAACCGTAATAGAGACAGAAGGCTATAAGGAGTGACATCGGAATGAAAGATTATATATTAGTTATCGGAGCTCACCCTGATGACGAACTATTAGGATCTGCAGGAACTCTCAAACGATTGATCGATCAAGGATATACGGTCGTATCTGTTGTTACAGCGTTAGGGCGTAAAGAAGAAGCTCATCATATTCAAGCGTTTGGCCGTCTCGCTAACAAAAAGCTCGGCATTGAAGAAGTTATTTTTCTCGGTCATAAAAATTTAGAGTTAGAAATGATGCCTCGTTACAAGTTGACAAAAGACATTGAAGCATTAATTACAAAATATAATCCAAGTAAAATTTTCACTCACCACTACGGTGATATGAACATCGATCACCGTATTACATTTGAAGCGGTGTTAACCGCGACTCGCCCACTTCCTAATAAAAAACCAATCGAGCTCATTACATTTGAAACAGTATCTTCTACCGAATGGAATACCTATACACACGATCAAGTATTTAAACCAAATTATTTTGTAAATGTTACCGATACAATGGATTTAAAAGTGGAAGCGCTAAAAGAATATGACGTGGAAATGCGTGATTTCCCACACCCAAGATCATATGAGGGAGTAAAAGCATTAGCAAAGGTTCGGGGAATGACCGTTGGTGTACCGTATGCTGAAGCGTTTGAAATTATAAGGAGGGTTTGGTTGTGAAATACAGTGGCAACATCCCATATCCATATATAATTGATACGTTGGATACATTTTATGGGATTAATAATAAAAGCGATGTGGAAGAATACAGTTCAACTCAACCTAGCAAAAAGTTAAAATCTATGAAAAAACAAAATTCACAAAAGCGCAGGCTTTCGATTTTAATTACAACATTTTGGGATTATCCTCACACAGGTGGTTTATCTAACTATATCTCAGAGCTAAGCGCTACTTTACGGAGCCAAGGTCATTATGTGGATGTCATTTCTCCTCGTAAGTTTCCATCTTTAAAAAAAGAAGAAATGCGCAATGAAATTGTTCCTGAGCTTGAAGACTTTTTTTCAACCCGTTATGGCGAAGTAAACAAACTTATTTTAAAAAACCAACGTTTACTTTATATCTATGAACAAATGTTAAAGACCGTAGATTTAGAAAAATATGATATCCTCCATGCTCAAGATTTATTCACCGCAAATATTTTAGGGAAATTTAACAAGTCTCTTCAGAAACCTCTCTTCTATACTCCTCACGGCATGTATACTTTTAACCGCTTAAAATTCAATATTTTTGATAAAGGATCGGTTGAAGAAGCTTATTACCTACGCATGGAGCAGCAAGCTGTTTCATTTGCCAGCCATATTATCATTTTACATGATGGATTTCGCCCACCACTTGAAAGTATTGGTGCCAAACAAGAACATATGACAACAGTTTACACCGGGATTGAAAATAAGATGTACCCTAAAAAGCATAAAGCAAAAGATGACAAGATTACCATTGCATCAATTGCTAGACTAGGCCCTAGAAAAGGCCATAGAGATTTATTAAGTGCCCTGTCTACTATTAATCATCTAGATAACGTAGAAGTGCTTATTGTAGGTGACGGAGAAATGCGCGAAGAGTTGGAAGAACAAAAGGAAAAATTCCATTTGGACATGGTTCATTTTCTTGGAACTCGAACCGATATTCCAGAAATCTTACACGAAACCGACATTTTTGTTCTCGCAACGCTAAACGATAGCTTGCCTCTATCTATTATTGAAGCAATGCATGCTCAAACGGCAATCATTTCAACAGAATGCGGAGGCATCCCAGAGATTATTAAGCATAATAAAACTGGAATTATTATTGAACCAGGAGACACCGAAACGTTAGCTAGAGCACTTTCCTTTTTCATCGCTAATACAAAGGCGCGTGCTCGAATGGCCGCCAATGCAAAGCGTTTCGCAAACGCCAACCTGACAAACGTGAAAATGGTGTCTTTTATAAGCAACCTTTATTCTCAAGCGCTTGCCGCTTTTAAAGTAGGTGAAAAAATATGAATGACAAACATGCTGCCGTAGTACTCGACCTTAGCGCAAACGGCTTAGGAATTATTAAAAGGTTAGCAGAACGGAACATTGAAATATATGCTTTTGATACAGAAAAGTCTTACCGAATTGGAAAAACAAAATTAGCTACCTGTAGCCCTTGTCCAAGTCCTCTTACCGAAGAAAAAGAGCTGCTAGATGTGCTCATTACACTTGGAAAGAAACAGAAACATAAACCTGTATTATATACGGGTGCTGATGATTATGTCATATTTATTTCCAAATACCGTAAGGAACTTTCCAATTATTTTTTATTCTTATTTCCTGATCATGATGTAATTGAGCAAGTTCTAGATAAACAGCGAGCTTATAATCTTGCTTTGAAACATAACATCCCCTGCCCTAAAACGTTTATTATTAAAAATGAAGATGATATGAAGACAGCGATAGAGACGTTAGAGTTTCCATGCATTTTAAAGCCTGTGCTTGGCCATGAATTTCGAAAGATTATTAATAAAAAAGCAATCTTAATCCAAACTGCTGAACAACTCCAAGCAGAATACCCTACCTATCAACAAGCTGGAGATTTAATTGTACAAGAAATTATTCCAGGCGATAACAGCTGTTTTTATAAGGTAGCCACTTTTTTTGATGAAAATATGAATTTACTTGCTCAGTTTTCACTCCAAAAAAATCATCAGTTTCCAGCTCAGTTTGGCACTGGAGCGCATATTGTCAGTAAGACCGTTCCTGAATTATTTGATATTTGCCTCCCATTCTTTAAAGCCATTCACTTAAAGGGCGTTGCGATGGCTGAGTTTAAAAAAGACCCGAGAGATGGTGTTTATAAATTCATTGAAATAAACCCTCGTTTTTGGCTCACCCACAGCTTAACAGGTGCAGCTGGAATCGACTTTGTTTACCTCTACTATTTATCAATGACAGAACAACAACCGATTCCCCATCTCGTTCAAAAAGATGGAGTGAAGTGGATTTATCTCGTGCGCTATTACTTAACTTACCTAACGAAGCGAAAACAAGAAGGCATGACGTTACGAGATTTCCTATCAGGTTTTAAAGGCGAAAAAGAATGGGCATTGTTCAGCTTACGAGATCCAATGCCCTTTGTTCGAAGTGCTTATTCACATTTAGTCAACGCATGGAAAAACAAGCGAAAGGAGAAATAAGAAATGTATCAACCAAAAGAATTATATTCAACGTTTCAGCTCTTAAAAATCGAAGAAAAGCTATCAGCATCTATCGGGGAAAAAATCACGATTGATTCCACCGACTTGAAATGCTTAAAATCTACAACGCGAAGTAGTATTTATAAACTGGTTGTGAGCACAAAACATGATTCTTTTCCACTTATCTTTAAAACGTATAGTAAGAATAATTATAAAAACGACATTGAAGTCAATATGTATACAAAAGGTTATTCCAAGTTAAAGTCTTTTTTTCCAACTATTTACTTAGTGGAAGAATATAAAGAAGAAACGTGGATATTCATGGAATTTGTGCAACAAGTTCGAGGTCAACTAGTGTTCACACCAAAGCATTTTCAATCCATTATTCCATCGGTAGCAAAACTGCATGCTAATACGTTTGACAGTCATTTTAATGAACAGGCAATGGAATGGAGCTCTTGGCTACCTATTTATGATTCATTCACTATGCGAAAAGAACGCTCAAAAGCGATTGCTAACACGATGAATTTCCTTCAAGAATCCTCAAAAAACCGAGAACTCAAATCCATTCTTTCACCTCATAAAAGTTCTTTATATAAAATATACGAAAAGGGTCCTGATTTTTTTCCAGAGTTATTAGAAAGTGGTTCTGCCCTAACTCATGGCGATTTGCACATGCAAAACATATGTAGCCATGAAACGGTAAAAAACGGCCCTTGGCCAATTCAATTTATCGATTGGGAGTCTGCTAAATACGCTCCTTCTTGGCTAGATTTAATCGTATTAGTTGAGCTGTTAATTGCTTTTCGAAAAGACTGGCAAAAAGACGGCAATTCTATTCGAACAGAGTGCATTAAAGCCTACCTTCAAGAGATGAAAAAGCACGGCATTTCCTTTAAAGAAAATCCGACCCACCTTTATAAAATGGCATATTTGCAGCGAACTCTTGAAAAGGGATTACAAACACAACTGCGAAGAATTTATGAAAATCGTGGTGGTGAGCTATTACCTTATCACCTTCATAAACTTGAAACCTGGGGTAAAGACCTTGGAATTTATAAATAGTAAGCGAACGAATCGAGGCGTTATGTTATGAACGATTCTTTTTCGACAAATCTACCTCCGTTTTTCCCTGATTTACTCCACACCATGGATCAGTTTTATGCTATTTCATCAAATAATCCAGCTTTCATTTCCAAACCAGGATTCCAAACTGCAAAAGCACTCATCAGAAAGCCAAAGCTTCGTATTTTGTATGTCACCTTTTTACGCTACCCTAATACAGGAGGTTTAGCTCACTATATCAACCATGTTAAAGATGGTTTTTCAGAGCTGGACTATCACGTTGATGTACTCTCACCTCTTAGCATGTCGAAAGAAGAGCTTGAGATCCATATTCCAGTTCAAGCTTCAAAAGCAAAAGAGTTTATGAGCAAACACTACGGGTTGGTTAGCGAGAAAATTGTTAAAAACACAAGCTTCCTCACTGTTTTTAACGCTTTTTTAGAAAAACAAAATCTTAAAAATTATGATATTATTCATGCTCAAGATCTCTTCGCAGCATACCTTCTCGCTCACCTCAACCAAAAACTTCACAAACCCATTTTCTTTACGCCGCACGGTCATTTTACCAAAAGTCGCATCGATTTTTACAAGATGCAACAAGGATCCCTTGAAGAAGCCTATTTTACAGCGATTGAGAGAGCTGGCATACGAGGGGCTTTCCGAATTATCACAATCAGCGATTCATTTCATCCACGACTAAAGGAGCTTGGAGCATCAAATCAACAATTAAGGACCGTTCATACCGGCGTGAAAGTTCCTTCACTGCGTACTTCTTATAGCAAAGCAACAAATAAACTAGTTATTACATGCATCGCACGATTAGGACCTAGAAAAGGACATGAATTCTTTCTTCAAGCTCTTTCTCATCTAAAACAGTTCGAAGATTATATTGAAGTATGGATTGTGGGTGATGGTGTTATGAGAAAACATCTTGAAAAAATCCGGAGCGATTTAGACTTATCATTCGTTACGTTTTTCGGCAAACGTCATGATGTCTTTGACATTCTGCAACAATCCGATATCTACGTTCTGCCAACACTAAATGATAACCTCCCTTTATCAATCATTGAAGCAATGCATGCAAAACAAGCCATTATAACATGTGATTGTGGAGGTATACCTGAGATTGTTACAAACAGACATTCAGGACTCGTTTGTAAACCCGGAAACGTTGCTGAACTAAAGCAAGCTCTTGAAGAACTCATTTGCAATGCCGAATATCGTAAAACAATAGCGAACCAAGCCTTTGAGTTTGCAACCACTCATTTAACCGCGGATGTAATGATTGCTAAAATACAAGCAGTCTACGAAGAGTGGTGGAAGACCAATACAAAAAAGGAGAATGAATGTGATGAATAAATCAAATTGTGATAAATTATGAAGGTACTAGTGACAGGCGGAACAGGCTTTATTGGCTCTCATGTTGTTGAATGTTTATTAGAAAATGGGTATACTCCTGTTGTCCTTGATAATCTATCAAGCGGGATTAGAAGCAACCTTGCTGATGACGTTTCTTTCTACAACATGTCAATTTTGTCAAAAGAGATTGAGCAGGTATTTAAAATTGAAAAACCAGAAGTTGTTATCCACTTAGCGGCACAAGTCAATGTTTCGACTTCTTTAAAAGCCCCCGTTGAAGATGCAGCAACTAATATCTTGGGAACTATTAACTTGCTAGATATGTGTAAAAAACATGCGGTCAAAAAATTCATTTTTTCTTCTTCTAGCGCTGTATACGGTGATGCCGACACAGTGATTGATGAAGAAACACCCACATCTCCTCTTTCCTTTTACGGAACTTCAAAACTTGTATCGGAGTCTTACATTCAATTATTTCAACGGCTACACGGCCTCTCTTTTACAATTTTCCGCTATGCTAACGTATTTGGGCCACGTCAAAAATCAGACGGAGAAGGTGGCGTTATCAGCATTTTTATTAACCAATTACTAAATGGTAAAACCCCTTCTATTTTTGGGACCGGTAATCAAACTAGAGACTTTGTGTTTGTTGAAGATGTAGCGAAAGCAAATGTTCTTGCTATTAAAAGTGGTGAGAATGAAATTATTAATATTAGCAGCAATCATCAAATTAGCATTAATGAACTGTTTAAACTGTTAGCTGCGGAGATTTCTTCATCTGCTACTCCTAATTATCTACCTGGACAAAGCGGAGAGATTTTACACAGTCAATTAAACAATCAAAAAGCACTTCAAACCCTTGGGTGGAAACCTTCTAGCGACATTCATACGCACTTGCTCAAAACAATTGAACACTTTCAATCCTATAGGAGCTAACACAAAAAGCTACCAGAAATTCCTGGTGGCTTTTCTACATAAAAAGGCACAAATTGGAGACTCTAATTTTATTACTATAGAGTTATTTTTATTCCTTTCATTTGAAGGTGGGATTACATGGTCTTTCCAACAATTCACACAAACTTTTGGGATGCAATAATCGCTGTTCCATGCGTGATGATTATAACCCAACTTTTAAAAACTTCTTCAAAATCAATAAGAAATATGTACCAACAATCGCTTTATTAATAGGGTTAACAGTTTCTATCTTTATCAGCCACCCAAAGGATTTAATCGCTGGCCTTTTTATGGGATGGTTTTATGGATATGGCGCCATTGGTTCCTATGCTTCCTTACAAACAACCCTACAAGCTTTTCGTACAGAAACAAAACAATAAAAGAGTACGTTTGAAGAACTTTATTTATCAGACCTAAGCCTTACAATAAACTCCCCTTATAGCTCTATTCTAATTAGCATTTTTTGGATATACAATAGCTGTATAACACTTTAAAAAGGGTGATTACACTGTATATACCAAAAAAAATTGGCGTTTTGAGCTGGTTTGCTACTTGCTGCTATTTTTTGATTGAACCATTCTTTATTTATACTTCTCTTGTTCCCTATAGCTTTTTATACCAAGCTATGAGTGACCTTGGTGTTACTTCATGTGGTGAATATACGTATTCACTGGCACCTTACACGATCTGTTCTCCTTTTCATCTTTGGATGAACGTCTTGTTTATTATAAACGGTTTAACTCTCGCTATTGGGATTTTGTATTTAGCACAAAACCTTGCAAAAACAAAAGTGAGACATCTAGCAACGATCTTCCTTTTACTATTGGCATTAGGAAATATCGTTTCTGGATTCATACCAGCTGATATAAATCTATTTTGGCACTCCATTGTTGCTCAGGTGGGGATGATCACTACTTTAGCCGGACTTTGGATATACGCGAAGCTTTTACCTACAGGACGCAAATGGACGCTTATTTGTTTAACCATTCTATTTATAATTCTATTATTTATAATGTTTGTTTTCTTTTTTCCAATGCCTGTCGGTTTATTACAGCGCTTATTTTATTTCGTTATTTTCATATGGGGAACCGTTCTTGCCTTCTGGGACATAAAACAATGATAAAAAGCTCCCCATAAACCAATGGCTTCAGTAGGAAATAGAGGGGATAATTTTGCTACAAGCCCCCCTCTACTGTACTATCCGGTAGTGAATAATTTTTTTGACTTGTCAAATAAGGCATTTCCAACTCATGGGCATAGACAGGAACGTTCCACTTATCAACTAGGTCAATAATAGAACCAATATGATCAAAAAAATGAGCATGGGTCAAAACGATTGCTTTAGGCTGAGCACCCACACCGAATCGGTCTTCAATTTCCTTTAAAATCATTGGAGCCGACTCTGGCATTCCTGCATTCACTAACACAAATTCATTCTCATGTTGGGGATTACCTAAAAAGCAAATGTTTACAATCTGAATGGTATAACTATAAATATCAAGAGCTACCTCTACTCCTTTATCATTAGCTACAGATGTTACTGGAATAAACCGTTCAGTAGATGAGCTACCTTGCATTTCCATATCCATTTTATACACTCCCTTTTTTTGTACCTTTTCATTGTGCACTAGTTTATACTCAGTATACATTCGTACTTGTGGTCATCTATTTGTTTTTATGATATCGTTTTACATAATAACTCTTGAGAAATGAGGAATTTATCATGATTACATACGAAGCCTTACATCACGTAAGCATAGCCGTAACAAATATTGAAAAAGCCAAACATTTTTATGGAGATGTTTTAGGATTACAAGAAATTAAGCGTCCAGATTTTGATTTCGAAGGAGCTTGGTACGGAGTTGGGAATCAACAAATCCACTTAATCGTTTTTCCTACTGCTCAAACCCTTCGTGGAACAACGGAACTAAGCAGTCGTGAAGGTCACTTTGCTCTTCGTGTAGCTGACTTTGAAGAGACGCTCCGTCATTTAACCTCTAAAGGAATTGAGACCCTTGAAAAACGAAAGAGTAAAAGCGGCTTTGCCCAAATCTTTTGTGCAGACCCTAATAGGAATTTAATTGAGCTAAATGTTGAACAGTCTTCATTAAAAAAAGAGTGTGGGACATAACAAAATGATTGCTTCTAAAAGACGAACACTAGCTGTTCCCATCTTTTTAGTTTGTCTGAACACGTTCGTTCCACCCTGTTTCCAACACTGTTTTCACAATCAACCAAAAAAACTGAACGATTAAAAGTTATGAACTCTCAATCGTTCAGGTATAGTAGAGGCTGAACTACTTATATCTCAGTCTCTTTTTTCTATTCAAGCAGCTGCATCACCGCTTCTAATAATACATTTACGCCTTGTTCACACTGCTTCCACTCAGTAAATTCCTCCTCGCAATGACTTTTACCATTCAAGCTTGGTACAAAAATCAGCGCCGTCGGTACATAGCTAGCAATAAACTGCGCATCGTGACCCGCTCCGCTTACCATTCGCTTATAAGAATACGTGAGGTTTTGCGTTGCTTTCTCAATAACTCCACACACTCTTTCATTAAACCATACGGTATCTCGTCCCCATTGTTTCGTTGCTTTCATCGCACAGCCTTCCGCTGCTGCTAAAGAGGATAGGTTTTTAATTATTTCTTCTACTTCTGCAATAACATTCATATCCTTGTGTCTAGCTTCAATGGTAAAAATAACTTGATTTGGGATGACGGTATGAATATTTGGCAAGACGTTCATGCGCCCCATCGTAAAAACTAGTTCTTCATCAATTGCGCTCAGTTTTTCACGCGCTTTTTGGATAATTGTATTAGTAGCGAACAGGGCATCTTTTCTCATCTTCATTGGTGTGGTGCCTGCGTGATCGGATTCACCTGTAATTTCAATTTCATAGCAAACCATCCCAAGCACACACTCCACTACTCCAATTGATAGATTTTCACTTTCCAATACAGGGCCTTGTTCAATATGTAGCTCCAAAAATGCAGCAGCTTCTGTTAAGCGGTTTGTAATATCTCCCTCATAACCACTTGCTGCTAAAGCTTGCTCAAAAGTTGTGCCTTCCACATCTTGTTTCTTTAACATTGTCTGCTTATCAAATTTCCCAGACAACACTCCTGAAGCCATCATTGAAGGTTCAAATCTAGCTCCTTCCTCGTTTGTAAAGTTCACAATCATAATGGGAACTTTCGGCTTAATGTTGTTCTCTACAAGAGTTCTTACAAGCTCTAACCCTGCCACAACTCCTAGTACGCCATCGAAGCGACCACCTTTTTTTACCGTATCGAGATGAGAACCCATGACAATAGGTGGCTTATCTTCAACTCCCGGTAAAGTTGCATAGATACATCCCATATCATCAATTTTAACTGTCATGCCTAGCTGCTCGCAGCATTCGCAGAAATAATCGCGTACCAGTCGATCTTCCTTAGATAGAGATAGCCTTGTAACACCGTTATTAATTGTTTTTCCATAGTCAGCAAATGCTTCAAGCTCTTGTTTTAACCGTTCACCGTTTACTACTAATTTTTGTCTTTGCAAAGCAACCACTCCTTCGTTTCTTTTTAAATGAATGATGTGGAAAATACTTGATGTCGAAAAATGAATATTCATTATTATGACATAAGCAACGATGCAAATCCCCTTTTATGTTAGGACTCCTAGCAAACTCTTACTTTATAACAAATTATACAAAAACACTGCTTTTCCTCTTCTTAACTGATAATGAGCATTTTTAGATACAAATATTTCCATTTGATTAGAAATGATAGGTACCCTATGCCACT
>NZ_JBXDLD010000066.1:0-4254 GCF_056820425.1 Priestia sp. KCTC 13724
GGCATCTGAGCAAATTTTAAAAAGAATAGCCGGTGTTCATATGCCGGATTATTAAGTAAAACTTATATACAGCAATGGATTGACGGTCTGCCTAACTATATCAAGGCTTATTTGTCGATTTCAGTCTGCGAAGTTTGAGTAAATAACTAAGGAGAAAAGCATCATGATACTTTTCTTCTTGGCTTTTTAAATAGATCCCGTATTTCGCTGTTACTAAAACTGCAACCCATATAAATACCTGCTCCCGCTATTGCTGAAAGAATAGCTGTAAGGACAGAAGCAGTATAATCCTGTACAGCGCCTGCTAACCAAACCGTTAACAATTTGCTCATGATAAACACAACGATTCCCATGAACGTTACGTGCACAATAGATATTTTCATTCTGGCAAGCTCGGGGATGATGCGGTATGACAGAGCTTTTTTAATAAGATGGAAATTATATAAAACAGAGACTCCATAGCCTACGTACGTCGCCAAAATTGGTGTGAGTTCTTTAAAAGATGAAAGTAGTGCAATATTTAGACTCAGCTTCAGTATAATCCCAATTAGCAAACCAGCAATGACCTTTTTCTGCTGATTAATTCCTTGTAAAATAGCTGCTGTAATAGTAAATAAACCAAATAAAATGGCCATTGGTGCGTACCATTGGAGAACAAAACCTCCCAGCTTATAGCTGCTTCCTGACGGAAAAATCATTCGATAAACAGGCTTTGCTAACAGTGATAAACCAACAGCAGCAGGAAGCGTCAAAAAGAAAAAGAGCTGCAGAACCTGCGTAATTTTCTGCTTCACATTATTTATTTCACCTTTTGTATAAGAAGTCGTAATGCTTGGAAGCAGTGACATCCCAAAAGCAGTTGCTAGTGAGACTGGAATCATTACCAATATCTGCACAAGACCAATAACTGCATTGACTGTTTCGGCTTTTTCTTGGGTATAGCCAATCGATTGAAACAACGCATTAATTGTAAACGTATCGATATTTTGATAGATAGGAATGGCTAATCCAACAATTACAAATGGAATGCTATAACTTAATAGCTCCTTTAACATTGAAGCAATCGGAATTCTTTTGTTCTCTCGACTGTTCTGTACTTGTTTATAAATAAAATGCTTGCGCTTTTGATACACAGTTACCAATATAAGAAGACCTGCGCCGCCTCCCATCACTGCACCAAATGTCGCCACTCCAACCGCGCTTGTTATACTACCATTAAACATTGTTAACACAGCATACGCGCCACATACGATAAACAGAACGCGAACGACCTGCTCAATTACCGTGCTCAAAGCCGAGGGACCCATTGATTGATTGCCTTGAAAATACCCTCGTAGTAAGCTCATTGCTGGAATGATAAGAAGAGCAAAGCTGACCATTCGAATTACGTAAACTACGTCATCAATACTATTTCCACTTCCATCTTGCCTTCCAACAACGAAATGGGCTAAAGTTGGAGCTAAAGCATATAAAGTTGCGCATGCTATAAACCCAGTCACCATCATTAAAAACAAGCCAAACTTCAATAAATCTTGACTTGCCCGATAGTTTCCTAGCCCATTATATTTTGACACGTACTTGGAAACGGCTAGCGGGAGACCCATTGTCGATAAGCTAATCATAAGACCATAAGGCCCATACGCATATTTATAAAGAGCGTATCCTTCATCTCCTACCAAATTCATAAATGGAATAATATAAACAAACCCTAAGATTTTTGAGATAAACGTAGCAGCTGTTAAAAAAAACGTGCCACGGACTAACTTGTTATTCATATTCCTCTCCTCGCTAAAAAAAGCAGCTATAAGCCACTTTTAAACTCTTCATCTTTCACTTCACTCTTGGTTGTTTCATTACTTTTTTCTATTATTCGTTAACAAAAGCTTTTAAGTACCATTATTAATTTGCAATTGTAACCAACAATGAATTTATGAATGCTCTTTCGTCAACCTTTCTCTCGCAGACTCTAACCCTCGATTTACAGGCCTGTGCCCTTTTGCTTTCGCCAGTCCAAACAGCGGCATGTTTGCATAAATGGACTCATACGCATTTGCTTCGACTTTATACGTTTCATGATAGATCCCAACCGTTCCATCGCTTCCAATTCGCTGATTAAACTTCTTCCATGCTTTTAAATGACGAGCTCCTTTTGCATAGGACTCAAGTTGTTCAAAGCTTTTCCAGTATTGTATTAAAGTGATTGTTTTCCATGAAAAAGACATTTCCGTATGTAAAAAGCCGAGCTCTTTGTTTTGATAAAGTTCTTTTATCACCGGCGGCATTGCCATAAATACAGGAAGCCATTTTGAGAAAGAAAATAGTTTATTAATTCTCATACCGATAATAAACACAACCATATCTTCTTCTCAATCTGCCGTATAGCGCCCATTGTAAATCTGCTTTGCCAACACCTTCACCTCCCAGTAATCATGTATAGTTTACCAGTTATTTTAAAGGAACACTATAACTTAAATTACATTTTTTACATATTGATTCTCTTGTTACTAAGAATGTACAAACAGCAAGGGCAGGCTTCAAACCTGAAGCCTGCCCTTGCTGTTACGAAGATAGCTCTTTAACTTTTTTTGCGTACTTCCGATAAGTTAAGACAAATATAATTCCACATATAATCATAATCCACGGGCTCAAAAATCTCATTAAAGCAAAGGGCGTTTCAAATAGAAAGCCCAATATAAATTGAGGATTTTCCATCTCCCAAAGGCCTTGAGTATAGTAAGCTGCTTTTGGATTCCAAACTGCTTCAAAGTTTTTATCAGAGTAAAACATCATAATGAAAAACAAAATAAAGACCATGAAGAAACCATTGTAGTTCATTAATCGCTTGTAATACGAAATTTGAGAGGAAAGGTCTGAAAACAACTCCGTATCTCCGTCTGGTTCCCCCATCCAATACTGTGTATGACTCATTTTTGTTCCAGCGATATGCTTCCACCCATAGTCTTCATAGAGCGTTTTATAAGATAAGAAATCAGCTTTATTTTTAAACGTTTGGTGATCAAGTCGAATAACATGACTTACAGCAGAGCTTTTAATAAAACGATAGCTTCCAAACATCCCAACTCGTTGACAAAGCCATCCTTTTCTTATCATTTCATTGAGCCATTCTTCTTCTTTCTCCACATCGATAAACAGTTTAAATTTCTTCATGATCACTCACTCCTTATATAAAGAAAGTATATGGGCTAAGCGCTGTTGTTCAACTTTCAAAATACGCTTCCCTTCGTCTGTGATGTTATATACTTTTCTCCTCGGATCATCAGATGGAACCTGCTTAATCCACTTTTGTTTTAATAAATTTTCAATCGCTCCGTATAGCGTTCCGGCTGCAATCCGAACATCATGATTACTTAGCTCTTCAATTCTTTTCATAATCGCGTATCCGTGCAAAGGTTCTCGTAAAGCTAATAAAATATAGTGCATTGTTTCTGATAACGGAAGAAGTTTATGCTTTTTCACTTATTCACCCTCTTTATACAGTTTAACTTTATACAACTCAACTATATATAGTTTAACTGTATATGTCAACATTTTTCCAAAAAGATAAAAAAAGCCATCGCTTCCAAAAGCGATGACTTTACCTACTTATTAAGGAGACTCATATGTAATGCACTTCCAATGTTTGCTGCTCATTTTTTCATATGTAACCCAGCCCATTTTCTCTAGTTCTTTTGCGAGTAAACGATTTAAAAATCCGTGACCAACAAGGACAACTGTCTCTTTATTTTTGGCATATTGAACTAAGCGTTCTGCTCCAATTTTTGCTCGCTTTCTCGCTTGCTTGTACGACTCACATGACTGACTGTATCCAGCCAGCCATAAAAGCCTTAATATGACAAGCCAAACAGCTGGTTTGCATTTAATAAACTGACCAAATGTACATTGAGGGAGCTCTACTTCTCTAAAGATACTGTCTGAGTTTAATCGTGACCCTCTCGTCAATAGATTAGCTGAGTGTTGACTTCTTTTTAAGTCACTCGTTAGTACGATGCCGCTGCTAGCAACAATTTCGACCGTTGACTGCGGGTACTCTTCTTCTTCCTGAACGCCTTTTTCGTCATAAGCTGACACCCATTCACGAAATTGTTCACTGCTTATTTTTTCATTTTCGTTCCAAGCAGATTTACCATGTCTTATAAACGATATTTTCATAGATACTCCTTTTCCCACTAGTGTTGCATAAATGTTGACGCAATTTTCAGTTTAATGTTTTTTCCTGTTTAGAGCCAAAAAAGT
>NZ_JBXDLD010000067.1:0-1236 GCF_056820425.1 Priestia sp. KCTC 13724
TTCGTTTTTCTTTATAAAAGGAAAAATAAGAAAACAGAAAATTCGGTTAAAATTTATGCGACGCTAGTGATTTAAGATAGAACAATAAAAACAGGATACATCATCTTATAATAATGGAGAAAGCAGGCGAGAACCCTGTTCAACAATGCGATCGGTCAGGGATCGTTGCAGCAAGTCTTCAATTCTTAATGGTACAGAATCAGTAAGATCCCTCTCGAACTGCTCTGTGAGTTCCCCTGCCACATCAGCACTGTACACGACTTGACACACTTCATAATTCAGGCGAAAACTTCTCATATCATAGTTTGCTGCGCCTACTTCTGCAATTTCCTCATCAATGATCATCAGTTTCGCATGTAACATTCCTTTACCGTACTGGTAGATTTGGACCCCAGCTTCTATAAGTTCCCCGTAATAGGTACGACTTGCAAAGCCCACGATTTTTTGATTAATATGGCGAGGAACAAGTAATCTTACCCGTACACCACGAGCCACAGCTGTCTTTAATGCCATAATAATATCTGTTTCTGGTATAAAGTAGGGCGTTGTTATATCAATGGTTTTGGTCGCTTGTGTTATACATATAAAGTAAGCTTGACGAATAACTGGTGTAGGAATTCCAGGGTTTCCTTCCAACGTATGGATGTATGCTTTTTGCAATTCTCCTGTCTTTGTTTGAGTATTGTCTGTTTTACCTTCTATAGGCCATAACTCAGATCCTAATTCGGCAGACCATCTTGAAAGATCTATGCTGCCGGTTGGATTGATTTCCTTTGATTTATATTTTGGGATTTTAGTGGCCTTTTTCGTTGCCTCAGATTTTGTTTTTGACTTTATCCGTTCTGGTACAGCGATATTCCAATGAACGTCGAAGATAGTCTGCAAGTCGCCTGTTGCTTCCCCTATAATTTGCAAATGAGTATCCCTCCAAAATCCTACGCCTGGCTTTAATCCTGTATATTCATACCCAACGTTCATACCGCCAGTAAAGGATTCCTTTCTGTCAATCGTCACAATCTTACAATGATCCCGATAATTCCAATTGGACAAAATCCAGGGAAAGCTTAAAGGAAATATTGTCCGACATTCTATCCCTGCTTCCACCATCTGAAGAATTTTTTGACGCGGAAATTTTTTACTCCCCCAACCATCTCTAATAAAACGAATCCGCACTCCATTTACTGCTTTTTCAATCAGCAGTTCTGTGATGCGATTACCAATTTGGTCGTTCCGATA
>NZ_JBXDLD010000068.1:0-13452 GCF_056820425.1 Priestia sp. KCTC 13724
TCAAAAAAAAATCCAGAAAGAGGGCTGTCAAAAAATCAGCTTTTACTGACTTTTTGGACAGCCCCTTATTTTACGGGTCTTACTAAAATTGTCGTAAGCTCTTTTAGGAATGCCTGTTCATTAATACCCCAAGCTATATATGATGGTTCTTTTTGTTCTTCAACTAATGTTTTAGGTCGAAAATCTGCGATACTTTGTCCTTTTGCTTCTCCACTTAACTCTACACTTACTTTACGTTGAACATATTGAATAAGCTCATCGTTAACTAAAGCCATTAACGGAACGATATCATGTATAGGCGTTCCTTGTATACCAGGCCATTGCTTTTTATAGGCTTCAAAATAATAAGTATAAATTGGTAATATTAGAGGTTGAAATGGGTTTTGACTGGTTGATGATATTTTTTGAATCGTTTCCGGCTTTACAATAACCTTATGAGTAACGTTTAATGGATACACTCGCACCTTTTCTGCTCGTTCCATAACTACATTAGCCGCAATAGAATCACCATGAAAGTTAGCTTCTGCAACAGGCGTAACATTTCCTGGCACCATAAAAGCGCCACCCATTATAAAAAATTCATTTACATATTCATTTAATACATCCCCATGAAGTACAAATAACATAGCTAATTCCGTTAGACGTCCCGTAGCAATCACCGTAATATTCCCTTTATACGTTTCAATTAACTCGAATGATTTACTAAATGACTCCACCGGTAACGCAAAGGATGGAGGAACATTAATTGGCCCTAAAGTTTCTCCATGTATCTCAGGATAAAAAACAGAGATTTCACCTGTGATTGGTCCTTTAGCCCCTTCTATAATTGGAATATCTTTACGATTTGCTAACGTTAAAACATAAGAAGTATTTAAAATCGCATCTTCTTTTGATACATTTCCATATCCGCTCACAATCCCTACTACGTTAATATTAGGATGTAAAAGAGCATACATAAGCGCCAAGGCATCATCAATACCTGGGTCCATAAACACCAAGACGTTAATCTCTTCTCGCAAAGCACCACCTCCCATTTTTTAACACACCTTATATAGTATATTTATGTTCAGTGATGCTTTGAAATACATGATACCCGCTTACAGATGCTCCGATCGTTCCTGCACCAGGGAAAATCGTATCTCCACAGAGCCATGCCCTTAACACCCGAGCGATGGGAAAGACTGTTAAACAGAGCATTCTCTAACGTTTGAGGAAATCCTCCTACGCCCCCTTGAGCTCTGGATGTGAAACGTTCCTACGCCACCGGTCCACCTGAAATTTGATGAATGGCAGATTCAATATGTGGAATGACTGTTTTTATTCCTTCAATCATTTTTGTTTCCATCACTGTTTTTTAGCATCGTAAGCTTCTTTTGTTTGCCACTTGTTTAGCTCAATATGAGTTGAAGCTGTAATCGTTCGATAGCCTTTTGGTGCACGCTTTTCATCATTTGGATGGGAGATGGAAACAAAAATGTGTTCAGCTTCTGTCATATCTCCTTGCTCTGATAGAAGAATTTGCTGAAATAAAGAAAGATTATTCGGTAAATCTTCTTCTTTGACAGCCAAATACATCGTATATGTACCCCACTGCGGTAATTTCGCTTTTGCTCTCAGCTTTGGGGTTAGCTTCATATATACGTCTTCATCTAGTATTGTGCCTAAGTTTTGAACCGGCACATTGCACACAACATGAAAAGCATCATAGGAATTATCACGATGGTCATGGATAATCCACCGATTGTCCTTTCTTTCTATTCGTACTGCTTCTCTTCCTTTTATTGCTTTTCCTCCATGATTTTCAATGTACGTCTGAAGTCTTTCTGCAACTTGATACAGTCCTCCCTTTACATAAAACGCTCCTTCGCGACTTTTACTTTTTAACGTTTTATTTCGTAATGACGCCGCAAATAACGCGGTCGCCAGAGTTCCCTGCAGGGTCCGTTTCATAATCATCTGGCCCTGCATGAATAACGAGGGATGAACCGTCAACATCTAGTAATGAATTAGGCTTTCCTTCCGCTAGCGTTACAAGTGAAGCGAAAGTCTCTGCGTTAATTTTCCCGCGCTTATCTGCTTCTAAATTAGGAAGATCACCACCGTGAGGACCTTTCGGGTTTTTAAATCCATGCTTACGATCATAGGGATTAAAGTGTCCACCTGCGGTTTTGAAATCTGGAACTTCACATTTACCAATTTCGTGAATATGAAAACCATGTCTACCTGGAATTAGCCCTTCTGCTTCGACTTTAATACGAACTCCATTTTTCTCTTCTGTAAAGGTTGCTTTCCCTACTTTTGCCCCTTTTGTATCCATTAATTCTACCGTTAATGGCGCAACTGATTCCTTATTTACTTCTGTAGCTGGTTGGTACTCATCCTGGGAATGTTGTTGACCTTGTCCTAACCCACAGGCAGCTAACAGTAAGAAAACTGCGCTGACACAGCATTTCATTAAGATTGTTTTCATTATTAATTCCTCCTTTAGCTTTCATATCATCATCTTTTCACATTTCATAGGTTTTTAGACGTCAAAAAAAGAGCGCGGGACAGGACGAAATAATTCCTTTTCAAATCAAAGAAGAACCATTACTTTTTTATAATGGTTGGGTTGTAGGAACAAGTTCGTTCCATTGCGCCCCACTCTTTTTTTAAATTGTTTTCTGAACCAACAAAAAATCCGAACGATTGAGAGTTAACTCTCAATCGTTCGGATAGATCACTAACTGAGATATTTATGTCTCAGCATCTTTTTTCTATTTGTTAATAATGTATTTTTTTTCAGTTCCATCAGCAAAGCGCACTTCTAATTCAAATGATTCATAATCACTATTTAAATTAAATACTTTTACTACTTCTTTGACAACATCTTTTTCAGGTGTATTCTGGTCAAACGTTAATTTTTCAAACTTAGATGATAGCTCTTCAAAAGCCTCATTGCCTTTTAAATGCTTATCATTTGCTTCATCGTCAATTTTTGCTTCCATATCATCTTTTTCATTTTCGTATTCTACTTCATAGTCATTGTTTAAACCTTCATACTCTACATCCAAATCGAACTTCGAGAAGTTAAACGCCCTATTTTGATCATTTTCGCTGTTTGTTGATTGTTGCTCTACGTTGTCTTCAACCGGAGCTTCTGGTGGTGGAGATTCCACTTCATCATTATTACATGCAGCTAAACCTAATAGAGCAGCGAACGATACAGAAAGAACAGATACTTTTTTCAACATAAAAAACGCCTCCTTAAATATACGACTACTATTTGTATACCCAACGGAGACGTTTATTATACGCATACTAGTAAATTACTTTACGCTTGAATATGAAATGCTGTACATTTTATTAAAATAAGTGTTGTACAATGCCTGTACTGCTTTTTCAAGTGCATCAGCCTTTACTCCAAACATCATGCTTACTTCTGAAGAGCCTTGGTTAATCATTTCTAAATTCACGCCTGCTTTGGCAAATGCTTCTGTAGCCTTAGCCGCAATTCCAACAGAACTGTTCATTCCTTCTCCTACTACCATTACTAGCGCTAAATTTCGTTCAATTGAAATGTTATCTACTTCCAACTCTGTTTGAATACGATCAAGTACCCGCTCTTCTACTTCCGGCGTTAGCTGATGTTCACGCATAACGACTGAAATGTTATCGATTCCGGACGGCGTATGCTCGTATGAAATCCCTTCATCTTCTAAAATCTGCAGAAGCCGTCTGCCAAATCCGATTTCACGATTTAACAAATATTTATCGACATGAATATTGCAGAAGCCTTTATCACCTGCAATGCCTACGACAGGTTGTTCGCCAACTTTTCGCTTAGAGACAATAAATGTTCCCTTTGCCTTGGGATTGTTTGTATTCTTGACGCATACCGGAATCCCGGATTTAAAGACAGGTTCAAGCGCTTCGTCATGGAAAACAGAAAAGCCTGCATAAGACAATTCGCGCATTTCTCGGTACGTCACTTCTTTCATTTCACAAGGTTTTTCAACAAGTCTTGGATCTACGCTATAAATTGCATCTACATCTGTGAAGTTTTCATATAAGTCTGCTTTAACACCAGCAGCAACAATAGAACCTGTAATATCAGAACCACCTCTTGAAAACGTCACAATATTGCCTTGTTCAGAGTAACCAAAGAAGCCCGGGATAACTAAAATGCCTTCACGCTCTTTCAACTTTGGTAACTCTTCATAAGAAAGCTCTAAAATTCTTGCTCGACCTGGCTCATCTGATACAAAAATACCCGCTTCTTTAGGATTTACATACGAAGCTTCTTCTCCTAAATGCTGTAGATATGCAGCCATTAATCTTGCATTATTATCTTCACCACTTGCTTTCAAACAATCTAATAAGCGGAATGGGTCATTTTTATGTAAAGAAATTAATGAGTCAATGTTATCAATGATTTCCGTGATAATCTCTTCAGACATTTCTAACTCAGTCACAATTTCTCGATAACGATCAATGACTTTGCCAAACTCTTCTACGTAATCTTCACCTAGCTGAATTTTCCCAGCCAACGCAATTAATAAGTCTGTCATTTTTGTGTCATCAGCATATCGCTTTCCTGGTGCAGATACAACAATCATTTTTCTCTCTTTGTCTGCTTGAATGATTTGTGCAACTTGTTTAAATTTCGCTGCGCTTGCAACTGAACTCCCGCCGAATTTCGAAACCTTCATGTTTGAGACACTTCCTTACCTGTTTTTAATATTCAACTATTGTAACATAATCTGTCTGACAAAAAAGCTTTCTGTCTAATTTTTCTAACAATTCTTCGAATATTAAATCTATTGTACTTCCAAAAAGAACAAATGTCTATAATATAAATACAAACCTCCTGCTTTTTACAGGAGGTTTTAACTTTTAAACTACTTTTTTCTTTTTCAATACTCCAACAAGTAGAGCTGTTACAACTGCACCGATAATGATAGCTAGTGCGTATAAGAATGGGTTACCCTCTACTACACCAATTACGAAAATACCACCGTGAGGAGCTGGTAAACCAATACCAAATACCATTGTTAAGGCACCTGCTACTGCTGCACCAATAACCGCTGCTGGAATTACGCGACCTGGATCTGCTGCTGCGAATGGAATAGCTCCTTCTGTAATAAATGAAGCTCCCAGCGCGTAACATGTTTTTCCTGCTTCACGTTCTTGCTGTGTAAATCTATTTTTGAAGATTGTTGTTGCTAACGCTAAGCCTAATGGAGGTACCATACCACCAGCCATAATTGCAGCGTGTGGACCAAAGTTTCCTGCATCAATCATTGCAATACCAAACGTAAATGCTGCTTTGTTGATTGGGCCACCCATATCAACGGCCATCATACCTGCTAAAATAATTCCTAATAATACTAAGTTACCTGTTTCAAACCCACTCAACCACTGTGTTAATCCATCATTGATTGCTTTAACTGGATCGATAATGACATAAAGCATAATCATTCCGGTAATGAATATCCCGAATAATGGGTACAAAAGAACTGGCTTAATACCATCTAATGCCTGTGGTAAACGACTGAACAATTTTTTCAATCCAAGTATGATATAACCTGCTAAGAAACCTGCGATTAGCCCACCTAAGAAACCTGCTTGACCAGTAGAAGCCATTAAACCTCCGACCATACCTGGTGCTAAACCTGGACGATCGGCAATACTCATCGCGATGAAACCAGCTAATACTGGAATCATTAAACCAAATGCGTTACCGCCACCAATTGTATTTAATGCTGCTGCAAACGCATTATAGGTTGGATCATCGGGTTTGACTGCATCAATACCAAACATGAATGAGATGGCAATTAAAATCCCGCCTCCTACTACGAATGGAAGCATTGCAGATACACCGCTCATTAAGTGTTTATAAAACCCTTTACGTTCTGAACTTCCAGAAGAACCACTCTCAGATTTACCACCGTCACCGCTATAAACAGGTGCATCTCCTTTAAGCGCTCGATTAATTAACTCTTCTGGTTTACGAATCCCTTGTGCTACTGGTACTTGTATGACCTTTTTACCAGCAAAGCGAGCCATTTCAACCTGTTTGTCAGCCGCTACGATAATTGCTGTTGCTTTTTCGATTTCTTCAGCTGTTAATGCGTTCTTAATACCACTTGAACCGTTTGTTTCAACTTTAATCGTAACGTTCATTTCTTTTGCTTTTGCTTTTAAACTATCTGCTGCCATATAAGTATGAGCGATACCTGTTGGGCACGCCGTAACTGCTAAAACTAGCTCATCGTCCGACTTTGTATCAACTTCTTCTGGCTGTTCATTCTCTGTTTCTTTATCATCAATTAACTGGATAACTTCATCAATTGACGCAGCATTTAATAATGACTGACGAAAATCTATATCCATTAATAACGTTGATAAGCGTGATAGCGTTTCTAAGTGAGCATTATTTGCTCCTTCACTTGCCGCAATCATAAAGAATAAGTGTGCCGGCTGACCATCAAGCGATTCATAGTCAAGCCCTTCTTTTGAACGCCCAAATGCAATTGCTGGCATCTTTACCGAGCTTGTCTTTGCATGTGGAATGGCAATCCCTTCACCAATTCCCGTTGTGCTTTGTGATTCACGGTTTAAAATTGCTTGCTTATATCCTTCACGATCGTTTAAACGACCTGCTTCATCCAATTTGCCAACTAACTCATCAATAACATCTGATTTTGATGAACTTTGTAGATCAAGAATGATTGTGTCTTTTTTCAATAGCTCTGTAATTCTCATTCTCGGCTCCCCCTACTTTAT
The DNA here is from genome assembly GCF_056820425.1 of Priestia sp. KCTC 13724. Classification (NCBI taxonomy): domain Bacteria; kingdom Bacillati; phylum Bacillota; class Bacilli; order Caryophanales; family Bacillaceae; genus Priestia; species Priestia sp. KCTC 13724. The sequence goes on from NZ_JBXDLD010000068.1 coordinate 6,769, forward strand.
CTTTGTAATTGAAACTTGTTCTAATAATTCTTCTACACAGCTTTTTTCACATAGTTCAAGCGAGAAAGCTGTAGCACTACCCGATGCCACTCCTGTACGGAATGCCTCAAGTAAGTCATTTTCTTTTGTGTAAGCAGCTAGAAAACCCGCTACTAGTGAATCGCCTGCTCCAACTGAGTTTTTAACATTCCCTTTTGGTGCAGTTGCTCGGTACACTGCATCTTTTGTAATCAACAGTGCCCCGTCCCCAGCCATGGAAACTCCTACGTTTTTTGCTCCCATTTCGACTAGTTTTTGACCGTATTGAATTGCATCTTCTACACCGCTTACCTCAACATTAAATAATTCGCCAAGCTCGTGATGATTTGGCTTAATAAAAAATGGATTATGCTTCACTACATCTAGAAGTGTTTTCCCACTTGCATCTACGACAACTTTCACACCTTTAGCAGTAGCTTGTTGCGTAATCGTTTCATAAATATCTTTTGGAAGCGTTTTCGGAATACTGCCTGCTAACACAAGCACATCATGCTCTTTCATCTGAGAGATTTGCTGTAAAAGCTGCTGAAGAGCTTCTTCCGAAATAGTAGGCCCTTGTCCATTTACTTCTGTTTCAGCTTTTGTTTTTAGTTTTACATTAATGCGAGTATCTTCATTAACTCTTGTAAAAGCGGTTTTGATTTCTTCCGTTTTCAAGTAATCTTCAATATATGTTCCAGTAAACCCACCGATAAAACCAAGCGCTTTGTTTTCGACGCCCAATCGTTTCAACACGCGAGATACGTTAATTCCTTTTCCACCCGGAAACTTTACTTCGCTTGTTGTTCTGTTTAATTCGCCTTCTTTAAAGTCTGTTACATGTACAATGTAATCAACTGAAGGGTTTAACGTACATGTATAGATCATAATTTCACAACCTTTATGTCTGTTTTGTTTGCATATTGTATAAGCACCTCTTGCGGTAGCTCATTTGTAATAACAGTTGCTGCATGTAGGTCTGCTATTTTTGCAAAGCTGGTTTCAAAAAATTTTGTTGAGTCTGCCAGGATATAAGACTCATGAGATAGCTTCATCGCTGTTTGTTTAATAAGGGCTTCCTCAGGATCCGGTGTGGTGTATCCGTATTGATGATGAATTCCGTTTGCTCCCATGAAGCATTTATCAAAGCGATACTGCTCTAAACTTAAGAGCGCACCATTTCCAATTAAAGCACCTGTCTTATGCTTAAGAGCACCACCTGTTAAATAAAGGGTAATACCTTCTTTAAGCATTAAATTTAAATGCATAAGCCCATTTGTCACAACAACTACATCTTTTTGTTTTAAAAATGGAATCATTTCATACGTTGTCGTTCCTGCATCTAAAAAGATGCAATCGCCTTCATGGATAAGAGAAGCTGCGTATTCAGCAATTCTTTGTTTGTCTTCTACATTTTTATCAGCTTTTTCTATAACGCTTAGTTCAATTCGCTTTTTCTGAATTAGTGAAGCACCACCGTGAACACGTTTAAGTAGCTGTTCTTCTTCCAACTGACTTAAGTCACGACGTATTGTGGACTCAGAGGCACCCGTCACTTCAATAAACTCTTGCACTTTAACAAGCTCTTTTTCTTTTAAAAGCTTTAACATTAGCTGATGCCTTTCAGGTGTTAGCATAACGTGACTCCTTTTCCAAAAAAGCGTTTTCATTTATCTTTCATGATTTTACTTTAACACGCAAATCTTTCAAAATCAATCATAAAAAATCAGTTTCATTCACTTTTTTTATTTTTTTTAATAAAAACTTACGGTTAACGGAAGCGCTCTAATATGTAGGTTTCAACACATTTACACTAAAATCAAACGTTATAACCAAATGTTATAATGCGGTCATATTAATTGTTCAACCTGTCATCATTGAACGTTTATGATTGTTTTATAACAAATAAAGCTTGTTCACTTAAATTTGCCCACACCAAAAAGTTGTCCATTTTTTTGGACAACCATTGGGAAGTTCGTTATTTAAATAGAAACAACAGCATGTATAAAATGGATGCTAACGCCGATGAAATAGCTAAACTAGATGCAAAGCGAACGAGCCTTCTTTTGATGAACTGCGTTAACTCAATTTCTCTCACTTGACTTTTTTCATTTTGCATATCTTTCCCCTTCTTTTTTATATAGCTACGGCACACTTTACACTCAATACTACCTCGTCTCAATACTACCTCGTGCTGCCGCGAGCTTTTTTATCAGTATATGCAGACTCCACAAAAAAGATACAAAGCCAATGAATACAATAAAAGCTACTTCAAAATTGAAGCAGCTTAATCCATGCACAGCATTGCGTTAACAACAAAGCTTTCCCGAATAGAATATGTATAATAAGGACCCGTTGCTAAAAGGCGGTTTGATTGCTGATCAATACAATCAATCGTGACTCGATCATACTTTCGAACGCTACCTCCTTCATAAACATGTAGATTAACTAGTCGATGTTGTTCGCACGCTGTATGAAGGATTTGACTAATCTTTTCTCTACCTTGCATTCGTGCTGGTGGTGTCTCTAATTTTAGATGAGAACGATAAATTTCTTTCATCTGCTCCACATGTTCGGGCATCAAAAGCTTGGCATATTTTTTTAGTTCTTCTTGATACAACTCCCTCTCCCCTTTCATTATCCATATTAACGAACATACGTTCTTTTTGTAAGGCAGAAATTATTTTTATTTATCATAAAATGCTTTATTCATTGCATAACTTTTTCATTTTTCCATATGAAGTTCAGCGTGTCAAAAAATTTACCTCTCGTTTTTAAAAACTAGTCTTTCATTCCAGTAGTCTCCTTGATATAATACATTTTCATAGAGATAGTTTCGCCAGAATGAAAATTAACACACTAGAAAGAAGATGTATATGATGGTAAAACGAATAAAAGAAATTATACTAATTTTACTTGGTAGCTTAATTTTTGCGCTTGGTATCAACTATTTTGCTATTCCAAACGAGCTTGCAGAAGGTGGCGTAACTGGGGTTACTATGATTACATACTACCTGTTCCAGTGGTCTCCAAGTATAACAAACTTTATTATTAACGGCCTGCTCGTTTTGGTTGGATATAAGTTTTTACATAGACGCGTCATTGTCTATACGGTCCTTTCTATTGTGGCTACTTCGGTTTTTTTACATCTAACTGAAGAAGCAGGAGCACCGCTAAACGATACGCTTTTAGGCGCCATCTTCGCTGGTCTATTCGTTGGAATCGGTCTTGGCCTCGTGTTTAGAGGCGGGGGGACCTCAGGTGGATCTGCGGTTATTGCTCGAATGACTAATGAATACTTTGATTGGAATATTAGCAGAACCATGCTTGCGATTGATTTAGTCGTTGTAGGAAGTGCCTATTTTGTAATTGGAGGCGAAAAAACGATGTACACCGTTATCGCACTCTACATTGGTACAAAGGTACTTGATTATATTATTGAAGGATTAAACCCTCGCAAAGCCGTAACGATTATTTCAACTCGTTCAAACGAAGTGGCTGAACAAGTTAATAATAAGATGGAGCGTGGCGTAACGGTTTTTACAGCGCACGGCAGCTATACAAAAGAAGCCAAACAAGTACTCTATATTGTAATTAACAAGCAAGAGCTTTTAGAGCTAAAGCGAATTATTCATAAAGTGGACGATCAAGCGTTTGTTGTAGTGCATGATGTGCGAGATGTATTTGGTCTCGGTTTTACTTTACCGAAAGCAGGCTAACCCTTCTATTATATAATAGAAGGGTTTTTTCACCATTTAGATAGCTTTATGTTTAAAATAAGTTAAGCCACTGACGAAAAAGAAAGCAAAGCTCCCTAAAACAGTAATGAGTAATGTTCCTGGTGTAAAGAATAAAAATTGAAAAATACCAGCATTGATATTTTAATACCAATTGTTATCGTTTTATTATTTTCATCCACTCAGTTTATGATACCAGTTACAATTAAGGAAATTAGTTTAATGATTATTGGATCAATTGCTTTAGGAAGTTTCATAGGAGCAGTTTTATATGGCTTAAACAAATTTTTTCAAAAGTTGACAACAAACTAAATAAAAGCCCTTTGACTCAAAGGCTTTTCTTTTGGTATCATCTAATAGTTTTGCATATCTTAGTGTCATTTCTGGAGAAGCATGAGCCAATAACTCTTGTACTGTTAAAACATCTGCACCACCGTTTAACATTTTGACAGCATATGTATGGCGAAATTGATGGCTTTTAAAATAAATGCAATCTTTGCACTAGAACCTTTTGATTGGTGACAAAAACCAGCTAATATCCGGTCAAGATATTAGCTGGTTTTTTGTAATGAACACTTAGAGCGAAAAGAGCGCAATCCTTACTCTAGAAAAGCGCCCGATTGTGGAAAACCAAAGAGTAACAATCACCCTATCAGATAAATTCATAAAACGGATTCTCTGGTTCATCTTTTTTTAAATCCACATTATATTCACCAAGAAAATTGATGTACTCCTATTCTAACAAATTTTATTTAGGACTTACATGTATGCCTTCACTCTCTCGCCAATCTGCGTAAAGTATACGCTTTACATTATCATATCCATTGGTAGTTAATTGGTTATCTAACCACTGTTGATCAAATCCGAGTTCATGTAAATTATCCCATAAAATTTCCCCATCTATAATTAACGATGTTGGGAGGTCTACTTGACTTTCTGGAAGATTGAGATCTTGCTTGTCTGGTTTTTGATACTTAGATTTTAATAATAAACTTATTTGCCCATTAGCTTCCAATATACCGTATTTGACTTCGCGAACTGAAAAGACATTATTTTGACGGAGTATACTCAATACTTGATTTACATCTAATTTGTTCTTTGTAAGTAACTTTTTGTCCATAACACCATCTCGAATAATGATGTTAGGATTGCCTAATAAGAGAGAACGTGTCGATTTATTTTTTAGAGTCATAAACTCTATTCCCAACATAAGAAATGTCCACAATCCGATAGTATATAAAAAATGAAAAATCCCTACCTTATCTTCATAAATGGTATTTCCTAAAAAATCTCCAAGTACTAACACAAAAATTAAGTGAAACGGGGTTAACTGATAGATGGATGTTCTGCCTGTTATGATAATGATAAAAAATAAAGTGGCAAAACCAACGATGACTTTGATCGTCAGGAAACCAATATTAACTTCTTCCAAAGTTTTTTCCTCCAATTTAAATTTTACTTAGTTGTAAGATCTTGAGGTTTAGATAAAAATGATACAGCTTATCTTCTAATAAACGTATTTTCTTAAGATTTTCAAATATATTATCTATTGATATCACCCCTATATTTAAATTAAAAGCTAACAGCTATTTTTGAATTCAAACTCTTTGAGCTGCCTTTTTTAGTATTTCTATTTTTTAGTAATAAAATTCCATCGTAAATAAGAAAAAAACCCATGTTGAAAGTTCTTCTAACACGGGTTTTCGACTTTTTTCAAATGAATCAGAAATATTTTAAAAACAATGAAATTTTTAAAATATAGATTTAAGATAGAACAATAAAAACAGGATACATCATCTTATAATAATGGAGAAAGCAGGCGAGAACCCTGTTCAACAATGCGATCGGTCAGGGATCGTTGCAGCAAGTCTTCAATTCTTAATGGTACAGAATCAGTAAGATCCCTCTCGAACTGCTCTGTGAGTTCCCCTGCCACATCAGCACTGTACACGACTTGACACACTTCATAATTCAGGCGAAAACTTCTCATATCATAGTTTGCTGAGCCTAATTCTGCAATTTCCTCATCAATGATCATCAGTTTCGCATGTAACATTCCTTTATCGTACTGGTAGATTTGGACCCCAGCTTCTATAAGTTCCCCGTAATAGGTACGACTTGCAAAGCCCACGATTTTTTGATCAATCTGGCGAGGAACAAGTAATCTTACCCGTACACCACGAGCCACAGCTGTCTTTAATGCCATAATAATATCTGTTTCTGGTATAAAGTAGGGCGTTGTTATATCAATGGTTTTGGTCGCTTGTGTTATACATATAAAGTAAGCTTGACGAATAACTGGTGTAGGAATTCCAGGGTTTCCTTCCAACGTATGGATGTATACTTTTTGCAATTCTCCTGTCTTTGTTTGAGTATTGTCTGTTTTACCTTCTATAGGCCATAACTCAGATCCTAATTCGGCAGACCATCTTGAAAGATCTATGCTGCCGGTTGGATTGATTTCCTTTGATTTATATTTTGGGATTTTAGTGGTCTTTTTCGTTGCCTCAGATTTTGTTTTTGACTTTATCCGTTCTGGTACAGCGATATTCCAATGAACGTCGAAGATAGTCTGCAAGTCGCCTGTTGCTTCCCCTATAATTTTCAAATGAGTGTCCCTCCAAAATCCTACGTCTGACTTTAATCCTGTATATTCATACCCAACATTCATACCGCCAGTAAAGGATTCCTTTCTGTCAATCGTGACAATCTTACAATGATCCCGATAATTCCAATTGGACAAAATCCAGGGAAAGCGTAAAGGAAATATTGTCCGACATTCTATCCCTGCTTCCACCATCTGAAGAATTTTTTGACGCGGGAATTTTTTACTCCCCCAACCATCTCTAATAAAACGAACCCGCACTCCATTTACTGCTTTTTCAATCAGCAGTTCTGTGATGCGATTACCAATTTGGTCGTTCCGATA
>NZ_JBXDLD010000069.1:0-16992 GCF_056820425.1 Priestia sp. KCTC 13724
ACAATTGTAAAGCCCCAGCTTTTCATTCCTTTATGAAGTATGTGCTCGACTATTACCCAAATAAAGTCATTATTATGGTGTTGGATCGTGCTCGTATTCATGATGCAAAAGAGTTACAGCCCTTTTTTGAACAGCATGAGGATCGACTCATTCGTTTCTTTCTGCCGAAGTACTCGCCCAATTTGAACCCCGTTGAACGGATTTGGAAATGGCTGAAAGAAACCGTCATCCAAAATCGATTCCATCCTAACAAAGCAGCTATTCAAGAGTCTGTTTCTTCTTTTCTAGCTTTTTTGGAGGGGGCATCTGAGCAAATTTTAAAAAGAATAGCCGGTGTTCATATGCCGGATTATTAAGTAAAACTTATATAAATTTGTTGAAACAACAATTTGAGGCTTCACAAATCCTTTCGTTAAAGCAAATGGACGGGTAGAATTAACAACAACGACCCCTTGATAAATATCTTCATCCTTGCCTATGTAACGAGTTAAGCTTGATACTTTACTGACTTTAATTTGATGATAAAATTGGTACAAAAGCCAAAACTGTCTAGTTAGCTTCCAGAAAACAAGCAAGAGGGTATAAACCACAAACCCATATAAAACATACTGTGCCCACTTCCAACCAATATGTTCTACAGCGTGATAGCATAGAGTAAACACATTTAAATGATGATGTGGGTCTATGAGATAAACCGTCATTTGTACAAGCAGGCTAATGGCTACTAGTATGGATGCGTAAAAAAGAACAACAGATTGCTTTTTATTCATATTTCTTCGCTCGCTTTTAACTTTTTAATTTTCTGTTCTAAAAGCAGCAGCAACTCTTCATCTGCTTCTTCTACTGCATCTAACATATGACTCACAGCCAAGAGTCCAAATTCATCAATTAATTCAGACGTTAATTCCTTAGATTGCCCTTCTAAAAATTCCTGCTGTGACAGCACAGGTTGATAAACAGAAACTCTCCCTTTTACATACTTGTCCAACAGCCCTTTTTCTACAAGACGATTCATAACGGTCATAACCGTATTGAAGTTGACTATCTTATCTTTTTCAAGAGCAATTTGAACATCTTTAATTGTCATTTGTTTTCCATGCCATATACATTCCATTACCTTTGCTTCTAGAGGTCCAAAAAAACGATTCAAGCCACTTTCTTTAAACTTAAACTGTTGAATCTTCATAAAAAACCACCTCACACTACTCATTGTAGTGCGGAGGTGGTTTTTGGTCAAGGCAAACCATGTTTAGATTTCAAATTCCGTTACGTTACGCTCAATGATCTGTGCACCCTTTTTTGATGTAAGTGTTCCACCATTTGATGTGAACACATTGCTTGCTAAAATCTGATCCATAGCTGCGCTGATTTCAGAAGCTTCAAGCCCTTCTTTCGGCTGCTCAATTGAAATACCCACTGTTTTTTGTTCTAAGTTCAAAAACTGCATTGTTAATGTTTTCATTTAGCTCCCCCCTTTATTATTCACTTACAAGCGTATATGTTACGACTTCTGCGACTTCAACAAGTGGAAGTAACTGTAGACTCGCAATGGCTTCACTTGCTGTTAGCAACGCATCAGGTGAAGAAGCTATTGCAATATTTGGGTATAGTTTTGATTTTAAAATCATCGTTCCATCCTCCTTATCACCGTTGTGAAATGTCATGCGAAGCTGGCTTTTTTCCTGAATTTTTTCTGCCATCCTTCATTCCCCCTTTCGCCTTATATATAGAAATCTAAATAGGACGGAGGGATGATAGATACAAAAAAAAATCTCCTTTATAATAAAAGAAGATTGTGATAGAGAAAGAGGATTTTAACTATGAAAAGATGGATTTCACTGCTTATTTTTTTACTCGCCTTTCCCATTGCTTCACACGTCTCAGCAAGTAACCATCACGTTGATGAACAAAAACTCGGGCCGTTTTATTACACAGTATACAATGATACATCCTCTCAAAAGTGGGACATCGGCGTATTAAACCATGAAGAAAAAACAAATATTTCTGAAACAAAGCTTAACAACGAAGGGCTACTTTTATTTAAAGAAACCATTGATGAATTAGCAAAGCTCTCTATCCAACTTGGTATTGCTTGTATTGTGTTAATTGGGATCATGCTTTTCTTTATTTATCGGCTGTTAAAGAGAAAGCGTTTATTTTTGCGTATTTCCCTTTTAGCCTCTAGTGTTGCTTTTATCTTTTTGCTTGTTACAACCATAGAAATTTTCAAAAAGACGGAGCAGGCAAAAACCTTATTTTATTTAGTATGAGTTATGTATGTACGACAAGCTATCGTTAAAAAGCACGCTTTTCAGAAAAGCGTGCTTTTTTAGTGCTGTATTTTGTGAGAACGTATTTCAGAAATTGCTGTTTGAATAATGTTTGCTGAATATTCCAGCTTACGATGTTCTTCTAGTGATAAATGAAGAGGAATTCGTTTCTCAATTCCTCCTTTTCCAATAACAGATGGAATACTAATAGCTACGTCATGTAAGCCATACTCTCCCTGCAATATCGTAGAAACTGGAAAAACAGCTCGTTCGTTACTGACAATGGCTTTGGTTAGCTGTGCAATCGCGTTTCCAATACCAAATTCCGTATTTCCTTTCAGCCAATAGATTTCAAAACCTAGTTTGATCACTTCTTTTTCAATTTTTTCTTTATCTAAAATAGACTGCTCATGTTGGTAGTAATCTTCTAGTTTTTGTCCAAAAATTGTTGAATGTGACCATAGTGCAAACTGCGAACCGCCATGTTCACCAAGCATATACGCATGAACGTCATGTGGCTTTACCTTGAGTTCATTTGCAACAACTCGCCGAAGACGTGAACTATCTAATAAAGTTCCTGTTCCAATTACACGCTCTCTTGGCAATCCAGACAAACTCCATACATGGTATGTAATAACATCACATGGATTTGTGGCTACAACGTAACAGCCTGAGAAACCAAGCTCTTTTAGAGTTGTAACTACTTCCATAATAATAGGTGCAGTTGCTTTTAGTTCATCAAGCCGCGTTTCACCTTTTTGAGGTCTTGGACCGGCAACGCTTATAATAATCACATCTGCATCTTTAATATCGACCAATCCACCTGCATATACGTTTGTAACCCCAGACGATGTGACAGTTGCATCCTGTAAATCAAGCGCGTCACCTTCCGCTTTTTCCTTTAAACAATCCACAAGTACCAATTCTTCTATTGCTTGCTGATTAACTAATGAAAAAGCTGTCGCTGAGCCAACATTGCCACATCCAATAATTCCAACTTTCCTTCCCATGAGCAACCTACCTCTCTTACCCTTCTCTTTTTAATCTCTTAGCTAGCTGGCTACCAAACGATTGAATCAACTGTACCATAATAATTAATACGAGAATAGTTGTGTACATCACTGTTGGTTCAAAGCGTAAATGCCCATATTGAAAGGCGATATCTCCAAGCCCACCAGCACCAACAAGGCCTGCCATTGCAGTAGCACCGATGAGACCAATTGTTGCAATAGTTAATCCTAAGACAATACCAGAACGCGCTTCTCTTACAACAACGTACCAAATAATTTTTGACGTTGAAATCCCCATTGATTGATATGCTTCCACTATTCCTTTATCAACTTCTAACAGCGCAGACTCCATTAATCTTGCAATATAAGGTGCGGTATAAACCACAAGGGGAACAATTACGCCTTGTACACCAATGGTTGTTCCAGCAATAAGCTTAGTAAATGGTAGAATGAAGAATAATAGAATAATAAATGGAATCGAACGAATAATGTTGATGATCCAGTTCAGAACTTGGTATAACCATCTGTTTTCTGACTGTCCACCCTGTCTAGTTACAACAAGTAAAATCCCAAGCGGTAAACCAATCAAGATGGCAATAACTAATGAGATACTTGTCATGGTTAACGTTTGAAGGAAGCCTTCCCAAATAACGTCTCCCCACTCTACAAAAAATTCAGCCATCTTATTTCCACTCCTCTACAATAACGCCTTCACTTTCTAAATATCCGATTGCTTCTTCATAAGCTTCCTTATCTCCTCTTAAATGAACAAGCAGCTTTCCAAGCGTTTCATTTTTTAACTGTTCAATTCCACCGGCTAAAATACTTGGTAATACATCAAATTTGCGTGAAACCATCGCAAGCGCCGGTTCATTGGACTTTTCACTTCCTTTAAAATAAAGTGATACAAGCTTACCAGTTTTACGATATTCTGTTTTTAAAGCTTCTGGAAGATTAAATGCAGATTCTGAACCAATAAAACGCTTAGTTGTTGGATGCTGTGGATGAGTAAATATATCCACTACTTTTCCTTCTTCTACGACTCTTCCATTTTCCATCACTGCTACGCGATCACAAATACGTTGAACAACGTTTAATTCGTGCGTAATTAGAAAAATTGTTAAGCCTAATTCTCGGTTAATTTTTAATAGTAACTCCAAGATAGCTTCCGTTGTTTCTGGATCTAAGGCACTTGTGGCCTCATCGCTTAATAAAATTTCAGGCTCATGCGCTAACGCTCGTGCAATGGCAACACGCTGCTTTTGACCGCCAGATAGCTGAGACGGGTAGTGATTAACTTTATCAGACAACCCGACAATTTCTAAATACTTCTCTGCGCGCTTTTGAATGGTTTCTTTATCAATGCCTTCTAGTTTTAGAGGAATTGCAATGTTTTCATATACAGTTGCTGTTTTTAATAAATTATACCCCTGGAAAATCATCCCGATTTTCCGGCGTGTCTTTTGAAGGTCCTGCTTTGAAAGAGTCGTTAGGCTTACACCATTAATGAATACTTCTCCAGACGTTGGTTTTTCAAGTAGATTAACACAGCGAATCAGCGTACTTTTCCCCGCACCGCTATATCCAATTACTCCGAACACCTCTCCTTTTTCAATAGTCAAGCACACGTCTTTCACAGCCTCCACTTTCTTGCCGTTGACTTCATATGTTTTGGAAGTCTGCTTTAATTCAATCACGTTCACCACTCCTTAAAATGCTGGGACAACTGAGCCGTTAAACTCTTCTTCAATAAATTGACGAATTTCATCTGAATGGAAGTATTTCTCTAGCTGTTTTACAACTTCATCATCTTTATTTTCCGTACGTACAACAACGTAGTTTGGATATGGATTGTTTTCAATTTCTTCATGGAAAATGGCATCATCATTAATTGTTAAACCTGCACCCATCGCAAAGTTTGTGTTAATTGCAGCAGCTGCTACTTCACCTAATTGAGATGGAATTTGTGAAGCTTCTAGCTCAACGATTTCAAGATCCAGTTTATTTTCAGCTACGTCTTTTTTCGTTGCTTTTTCTTCAACGCCTTCTTTTAATTTAATAACTCCAGCCGCTTCAAATAGCTTTAACGCACGATATTCATTACTTGGATCATTTGGCACAGCAATTTTGTCACCTTTTTTCAGTTCTTTTATATCTTTAATGCCGTCTGCATAAATACCCATTGGAAACGCAACCGTTTTAAACGCATCCTCAATTTTATAGCCTTTATCTTTTACCTGTTGTTCTAAAAACGGTAATGTTTGATAATTATTTAAATCTAAATCACGTTCATCAAGCGCTGTGTTCGGTGTATTATAGTCGTTAAACGTTTTAATGGTAATCTCTAATCCATCTTTTTCTGCTAACTTCTTCACTTCTTCGTTAATTTGTTGATGAGGACCACCAGTTACTCCGATTGTAATTTTTTCTGTGCTCAAAGTCTTTGCTTCTTCTTTTCCGCACGCAGCCGTTACAATTAGTAGTGCTGACGCCAGTGTTAAACCTAGTACTTTTGTTGTTTTTTTCATTATGTCAATCGCTCCCTTTTCTTTTTTTCCATAAAAAAAACGCCTCTTGCAGATAAAGAGAAGCGATTTTAACCAATCCGCTTCTCTTATCTTTCAGTGTATAAAGATACACCGCAGGATTTAGCACCGTTACAGCACGATTGCTGATAGGTTGCCGGGTTTCATAGGGCCAGTCCCTCCACCACTCTCGATAAGAGTTGCTTTTTTATTCACTTTATTATGATGGCTATTCTACAGGTAGTTTGTATATAGTGTCAATATTTTTTTAATTTTATTTTATAAATTTTTTTAGATTAGTTTTAATTTAAAGAAAAGAAGCATACAAAAGTCTCCTTTTGTATGCTTCTTTTCTTTATTAATTCCAACAAACGCATCCTACAATAACAAGAAGAATAAACAGAACTAAGATTAAGGCAAACCCACTGCCGCCTTTATTATAGCCGTATCCTCCACAATAACCGCCGTAAAAACACATAACATACACCATCCTTTCTGTCTCAGTGTATGCACGCATCATCCTTTTGCTTGTCTAAACGCCTATTTTCTAAAAATATGTACCCTTAACTCAATATTTGTCGCAGTCGAATCATATCACGACATTGAATACCATTTTCATAGATTTCTTCTTCATAGTTATGAACAAAGTGATCAATTTCAATTCCTGTAATACGAAATCCACATTTTTGATACAACGCCAACTGCTCAATACTTGAATTACCTGTTGCAATTTCTACGCTTTTATATCCATAGTGCTTTGAAAGCTTTAAAGCTTCTTCCACCAATTGCTTTCCGTATCCTTGATTTCGCATGTTTTTCTTTACTACAATATTGACAATTTCCACCGTATTCGGCCTTGTTGGTAGCAGTACAACAAGCCCCACTAACTCACCATCTGCTCTTCCTGCAATGCATGTTCCTCTCTCAATATAGCCTGAAATAACCTCTTCTGATGGATCAGCTTCCTTTAACAACTCAATATGATTCTTTGTTACTTGCAATATTTTTTCAAAACGTAAACTAGACATGGTATCGCCCTTTCTTCTTACTATTTTCGTTAAGCAAACTACACCGTATTTGACTGTTTCCCTGTTATAATTAAAAGATATTACTAGAAAAGAAACAAGTCTAAAGGAATTATTTATGAATTTATTGTTATTACATCATTTAGAAACCGTTCGAAGTATTACGCTAAAAGTTTTATCAAGCGTAACTGAACAGGAATCGTTAGTAACTCCCGGTGGCTTTTCAAACAACATTGTTTGGAATTTAGGGCACATTGCATATATTCAAGAAAAGCTTGTTTTGAGCTTGCTGGAAAGAAAAATCAATTGCCTGCCTCATATGAGCGATTATTCGCGGCTGAAACAAAGCCTTCTCAATGGAAGGAAACACCTCCTACCTTAATTCAACTAAAAGAAGAGCTGATGACTCAAACTGAGCGTATTAAAGAATTCATACCCGCTCATTATGATTTGAAGCTAGCCAAGCCGTTCACTAATAAAGCTGGCATTTCGTTTGATCACGTTGGCAGCACGTTCTTGTTTAGCTTTTACCATGAGGGAATGCATGTTGAAACAATTAAACAAATTAAAAAAGCTATTCAAGAAAAAAATCCTAGCAATTGTTAGGATTTTTTTCTTGAATAGCTTACCCGTCGTATATCTGGTTAAAATCTCTATATTTGTGTTACTCCTACTGTTAATATGTATGTTTCATTTACCACAAACTTATCTACTGCTTCTTTTTGCTGCTCGAAATGATAATAAGCAGCGCACACCCCTCCCAATCCTGCTAGCGCTAACACGATTAACAGAATGGACCCAACCTTTTTCATGTTTCATTCTCTCCCCTATGTCTCACAAAGTCTGATATAAACCTTTGTAACATCCCCTTTTGTTTGAAAGGTTTATTCAAGCGAGTTTGAGGAATAACCACTATTCCCCTCACTCTATTTGATGATACCATACCTTTTTCAGAAAATGTATAAATGTTCTCAATTGTTAAAAAATAGTCATTTTTTTACTTTGATTGATAAAAAGATTGCATAAGAAAATGAAGAGCTTTGTTTTTTGAGAGACCAAACGCGTTAATAATATAATCAACATATTGAAATAAAGATTCACCGTTTTTTTCTTTTAGCTTCATAGCTCGAAAAGATTTATTAAATCGATAATGCTTTTTATCAGAAAAAACTAGGCCTTCTTCTCTTAAAAAACCTTTATATGCCCCATGGTTAAAATACAAAACATCATTTCGCACGTTTTCAAGATCAATTACAACAATCATATCTTCTAATTCAGCGTTGAGCTGCGTCATACATTCAATGTACTCGCCAAGACAGCTTAGTAACAATGTTAAAAATTGATGGCCATCAACGTATTGAAATTGATCAAAAATAGCAGCATTTCTGTAGCTTGGTACGCACTCTTGCAAAACAGATTTTACTTCATCAAGCTCTTCTACATATGGAATTGGAATATGAAATTTTGCCGCTCCATTAACAAACTGTTCCCAAGCAACGGTTTTATCATAGGAGTCAATAACATCAGTGTTTCGAAAAATAATTGACTCTGCAGAATATGATGCTTTAACAAACGGTAAATGAACGTTCATTTCAATTTCTTCATACATTGGATAAGCTTTCGGTTCATTTGATTTTGATAAGATATACTGCTTTAATTTATCTTCATCCATATGTTCCAATAAGTACAAGTCATAAATTGGAATGACGTACATATTGCACATTCCATAGTGAACATAGCCTTCGCCGTGCGTAAGCCCCTTTCGGTTATAGATAGATAATTCTTTTGTGCAAAATGCTTCTAAACGCATCATTCGGTCTTTTGACTTTTGATATAGACGGTCCAGGTGATAGCGGTCATCAATTTCTGAAATTGGAGAAGTTCCGCTCCCAATACGGCGATAAACTTTCCCGTATGACATATAAGGAGGGTACAAGCCTTCTGGAATCCAAATAACAAAGACGCCGTACTCTGTGGTATGTTCAGGTGATAGAAACCGAGTAAAAATACGAGGAATTGGATTCGTTACATCCTTCAGCATGTTGTGAATAAAGAGCTCATACTCTTTTTTTTCAAGTAAATTGATTGAGTAATCATCTTCATCAACTCCAAATATTAGCCACCCGCCCATTTCATTGGCAAACGATGCAATAATATTTGGAATCTTCCTCTTCACAGTGGAACTAACTTCTCGCTTAAATTCAAGCTGATACCCTTCTTCTAACTGCTTCGCAACCATCACTTCTACATCAGAGAAACAAATTTCAGCAATCGTTAGCTTTCTTCCCTCTTTATTTATGAACGGCGAATAAAACGAATCACTCACAGTTTCTCCTCCTCATCATATGCATATAACTTATCCATATGATGAAAAGTGGCTAAACAGTCGTATTTCTTCTAAATTAACCAAAGAACAAATCGAGAATATTAGACGCCTTAGACGCTTCTTTATTATAAAACTCTGAGTAACCGCATGACTTACAATAAACCACAACAAAGCGGTTATGCTGAACGTCTAAAAGCTTTGAAAGACCTGTGCCTGTCATTGCCACTTCCTTTTGCCCAACGCTCTGTCCACCACATTTTATACATCCCGCCTCTTTCATTTCTGTCATCTCCTTTGTTAAAATAAAAAATCTAATTTATATTAAGTAATACGAAATAGTGTTTAAAAAGTTTCATATTTTTCCGTTCTTACAATACTCGTTGTTTACCTTCTTTGGACAGAACAATATGAAATCCAAACGAACTACCTCCATTTTTATACTTTTTATTCCTTATTATCCATTTTAACACATTTTTAATTTCACCTCGTATTTTTAAACAAATACAGATATCATTAAAACTGTACGGCTCGTTCCATTGACTGTACTTCAAGGACAACTTCTGATATTCCTTCTGTTTTAATTTTCATCTTATCTCCTCACTTTATAAACCAACCATTAAAGGTGCAACACTTTCTTTTTCTATATTTTAGTATATATTCCATATGGAGATGCGCTTTTCAACTATCCTGCAATAAAAATACAGCGCCTATTTTTTCCGGCGCTGTATACATGCTATTCACTTTCTTTAATCGCTTTTACTAACGATTCAATAAAAGACTGTTTTTTTTCTACGTTAGTTAGCAGCTCATCATATTGAGGTACTGTCAATTCTAACTGCAGTCCCTGATGGCGGGTATTATCATTTGCAATATTATCTGGCGAAACTCCTCTTAAATGAGGGGGCAGCTCAACTACAATAAACCCGGGTTTTAATAATTCTTTCACGCGAGATGCAAGAGGTTCATCGCGCCCTCCTATATAAATCTCTCGTTCCGCACCGCGTGCACCGTGAAATGAAATAGTTATATTTGACTGATGGACTAATGACCTTGCCAACTCTTCATCGTAATGAGTAGATGTTACATGCAGTTCAAAGGGATCTTCTTTTTTTAAGCATTTAAATGCATAAAAAGTCCCGTTAACCTCCTGCGCCAATTCCCTTGCCATTTCAAGTGTACCCTCTTCCATTGTACCGCCATGAATCGCCAACACAACAATGTCTTTCTTACGAATGATGCACTCAATTTCATAGTCAATTCCAGCTCGCTCACACTGAGATAGCTCTTGAAACGTTTGATATATATCTCGCACAACGATCACTTCCCTTCTATTGTTTCTTAATATGACTTGATTTTCATAGAGTATACATTAAACGTACAAGCACTTTTTTAGATTTTTCATAAGATGGAATGAATGCTTTTTACTATATAGAAAGTGGTGTTAAACAATTGATTGAAAACTACACGCGAATTGCAATCAAAAAGCATCAGCTACATGATGTTGATTTATTAAATGACATGCCGTATGTCCTTGCTGTTGAGTGGGACGGCGTATTATATGAATTTTTAATCAAACTAAAAGAAAACTCTTCAAAGATGATTCTGTTAGGCTCTGGAGCCGGTGCTAAGCAAGAGCACCCGCAAGGTCCTCCTTATTTTCAGCGCCATTCATGGATGGACCTATTTGATGCATCGGTTATTTACTACAACGACCCTACTTTATATTTAGGTCCTCTCTCTTTAGGATGGGGGCAAGGAACGAAAGAACGGTTTTACCTTCAGGAAATCTCCGTGTTGCTAAAAGAAATCTTAGAAAAATTACACATACCTCTCCCAAAGGTCACCTGTTACGGTTCATCAGGAGGAGGCTTTATGTCCCTCATATTAGCCGGCTATTTAAAAGGTGCTAAAGCAGTTGTGAATAATCCGCAAACATGCTTAACAAAATGGCTTAAGACTCCCGTTCGCAACGTATTTTCCTTGTCTTATCCAGATATGTCACAGGAAGAAGTGGTTCAAACGTTTCATGAACGAATTAATGTCCTAGCATTTTATCAGAAAATTGGTTACGTCCCCCCCATTGATTACCTTCAAAATGCAGCCTCAGAATTCGATATGATAAACCACCTTATCCCTTTTTTATCAGGCCTTCACGCACTAAGCGATGAGTGTGAGGTTCATGAAATTAAAGTGATATTAAACTATAACAAAAAACAAGGACATGCCGCTTTAGGAAAGCAAGAAACTGTGGATTACCTATCGAAGAAAAAATAGTAGCGAGTTTTTTCATCCTATGATAAGATGTCGAAGTTAAATTTAGCATATCTTACAGTATACGTCGTAAAAAATATTTTTTTACGTAGCGAGGGGTGAATTCAGATGCAAGCCTATTTATTTCTAGCACTTGCTATTACAGCGGAACTTTTTGGAACATCCATGTTAAAAGCATCTCAGGGATTTACAAAACTCTGGCCAAGCATTGGTGTAATCGTTGGATTTGGAGTTGCGTTTTATTCACTCTCTGCTTCTCTTCAACAAATTCCACTGAGCATTGCCTACGCAATTTGGTCAGGAGTAGGAACTGCCCTTACAGCTATTATCGGTGTTGTGATTTGGAAGGAAAGCGGCAGCATCTCAATGGTCATTGGCATTACGTTAATTATTGCAGGAGTTGTCATTTTAAATTTAAAGTCATTTGCGCATTAAAAGAAACGCTTGGCAACGCCAAGCGTTTCTTTTATAAATTAAATGGATCTAAAAACTTCACGTCAGGATACTTATCTTGGAATAAGCGCCATACAAAATCATTTTCAAACATGAGTACAGCATGCCCATCCCGATCTTCAACAAGCATAACGCGAGAGTCAAACATGCTATCCTTAATCGTCTCTTTGTCCACCCATTTTGCAATGCTATGAGACATGCGAACAAACTCTAAATCTACGTTATACTCACCTTTCATACGGTGTTCAAACACTTGGAACTGAAGCTCACCAACAGCACCTAAAATATAATCTCCAAAGAACGGTGTACGATAGAGCTGAACCGCTCCTTCTTGTACAAGCTGGTTAATTCCTTTTTCAAAATGCTTTGATTTCATGGCATTTTTAGCACGTACTTTCACAAATAGCTCGGGTGGAAACTTCGGAAGCGCATCAAATTGAAACACTTTACCATCGCCGACAATCGTATCTCCAATTTGATACGTACCAGAATCATACAAACCAATAATGTCACCTGGATATGCTGTATCCACCGTCTCACGACTTGATGCTAAAAATTGATGTGACTGAGCAAGCTTCATTTTACGATTTGTACGAGCAAGCGTTACGTTCATGCCACGCTCAAACTTCCCTGAGCACACGCGTACAAAGGCAATTCGATCGCGGTGAGCTGGGTTCATATTTGCTTGAATTTTAAAGATAAAGCCTGAGAAATTGTTATCCGTTGGTTGAATTGTTCCAACAGATGATTCACGCGGCTGTGGTGGTGATGTTAATTGCAAAAATGAATTGAAAAACGACTGTACTCCAAAGTTTGCAATCGCACTACCAAAGAATACAGGTGTTAAAAGGCCTTGCTTTACTTTTTCAATTGAAAAATCGTTACCTGCTTCATCAAGAAGAGATAATTCATCCACAAGCGTTGGCAAATACATTTCATCCACATGCTTTTTCACTTCATCATCAATGTTTTCACCGTCAAAGTCTGCAAAATATGATTCTTTATTTCCTTGGTACACTTCGATTTGCTTCGAAAAGCGATCGTACGTACCTTGGAATCTTTTCCCCATGCCAATCGGCCACGTCACTGGGTAAGACTCAATTCCAAGTACTTCTTCAATTTCTTCCAATAGCTCTAGAGGATCTTTTCCTTCACGATCTAGCTTATTGATAAATGTTAAAATTGGAATCCCGCGCATACGACACACTTTAAATAACTTTAACGTCTGCGCTTCGATTCCCTTTGTTCCATCAATAACCATGACAGCACTATCTACCGCTGTTAGTGTTCGATATGTATCTTCACTGAAGTCTTCGTGTCCAGGTGTATCTAGGATGTTGATAAAATGATTTTTATATTCAAACTGCATTACACTTGATGTAACGGAGATTCCACGCTGCTTTTCAATTTCCATCCAGTCAGATGTTGCAAACTTTCCTGATTTTTTACCTTTAACTGTTCCAGCAGAACGAATCATTCCACCTAGTAATAACATTTTTTCAGTTAATGTTGTTTTTCCAGCATCCGGGTGGGAAATGATGGCGAACGTACGACGTGAGTCGACCATCTGCTGTTGCTGTTGATTGCTCATAAGTTTAATTATCCTTTCTACTATACAATTCCTATTTTCATCATTTCATTATACGCTTTTTTTATACAAGATGACCAGCCTTTTTCGAAGGAAAAGAAAAAAGGCCCCCATTTGGGAGCCCCTGATAATCCTATAAAAAGAATTACTTTTGAACGTTAGCAGCTTGTGGTCCACGAGCACCTTCAACGATTTCAAATGTAACTTCTTGGCCTTCTTCTAAAGTTTTGAAGCCTTCGCCTTGGATAGCTGAGAAGTGTACGAATACATCGTCTTGTCCTTCAACTTCGATGAAACCGAAACCTTTTTCAGCGTTGAACCATTTTACTTTACCTTGTAACATAATCTCTTTTCCTCCTCGTGCAGCAAGCTACACCTTGTGTATTACTCCATTCTTGCTCTTACAATAAGTCAAGACGAAACCCATCGAACTATCCTTATGGAACAAAAATAAGCAACTTTATTGTACCAAATTATCAAAAAAATTTCAAAGGGATTTGTGTAAACTTTTACTCATTTTTTTCAAAGAAATCGTGCTTTTTTTGCTTTTTTTATTCATAATAACCTAGGCTAAACTTAGGGTAACTCATATTTATCTATCAGCTTATCTAATCTACGAAATTGACTCTAATTCTCTGACAGCTAATCCATAATAGACTTTCTCCAAGCGCTTAATTTCTGCTTCGTATCGCTTAAGTTTACCGCTCGTTAGCCCTCGAGAACTTTTTGTTTCGTCCAGCAATTCAATATGCTGATTAAGCTTCAACAGCGTGCTTGTTAAACGCTCCTGTAATTCTTCAATTTCATTTTGTATATCCACACAGATTGGAAGCCGGTTCGCTAAAATAAAATCCGTCATTTGCATCAGTATTTTTTTGCGCTCAACTTCCTTTACTTTACTTTTTACTATGCGCTCAGCTGAACGAAACGTAAGTCGAATTCGTTCCATGATATCGCCTTTTATTGAAAGCTTTCTTTTTAATTCATCTACATCTTCCTTTAAGGCTTCATGCTCCTGAACCATCCTTTTCATAACAAGGCCGCAGTTTAGCGTTTTTAAATCCATTTGATTAAGCTGATGGCGAATGGACTCTTTTAAGCTATCTATTTTTTTAGTAAGCTGTCTTTCTATACCTTTAAGCTCTTTAATATCTTGCTCTCCATTATAAATAAGGCCCTCAAGACGCTCGACGTCAAACTGAGCCTGCTCTTTTTTTATTTGAAAATCTTCATACCGATGATACACAGATGACCACTTAATTAACAAAGATTGGTAATTAAGCAACTCATCTTGGTGCTCAAGCTTACACATCCACATTAAATGAACAACGGTCGCTAACAGCGGTAAAAAAGGTTCTGCTTCCTTACGCTTGGCTACAATTTCATGACTTTCCAAGCTCGCTAACGTCCATAGCGGTGCATTGAAACCAACTAGAAGTGACGGTGCATGCTGCATAGGCACAAACAAAGGCATTACTGCACAAAGTAAAGATGATAGTAGATCGTATGCACTTGGAGGAAGTTGCTTAAAAAAGCTGATAATTCCCTGTCTCTGTAAGACCTCTTCCATTGCTTTTTGAGTGACTTCTCTGCTGAATAGTTCTAGAATCCGATCTTGATATAAGCTTGGTAACTGCTCAATCCACGTTAAAAGAGCTGTTTGTAACAGCATCTGCTCACGCTTTGAAGCGATTAAGTACTGTGAATCTGCAAGGTGAATAAACAAACGAATTTGATGACGCAAAACATCGTCTAGGGAATGACAGCGAGCAATTGAAAACAATTCATTATACTTTGCGACAAACATATTGCCTATTTCTTCACTAAGTTCGTATAGTTCTCCATTTGTTGTAGTGTGAGAAACAGGCAGTCGAAAGTATTCAGCCATATGTAAAAACAGCTGAAGATGCAAATCGACCTCTGGCTGCTTAGCAATTTTTTTCATATCCTGCTGGAGATTTTGCTGAAACTGGATGTGTTCATCCTTTTCGTTTGGCAAAGTTGGTTGTAGCTTGGATATTTTATGTTTACTTATGACAAACGCACTTTGTAACCCTTGTCCATTCGCTGTTAGCAAACTATAAAGAAGCTGTTGACCATTCATTTCCCCATCTCCTTTTTTTGGCTTTTAAGACTCTTCTTGCTTTCGTAAAACAACAAGTGCAGTCCAACAAGACATTAACGCAGGTGGTATACTCCACGTTAAATATCGCCAGTCTTTTGTGATGATGGATACGATGACAAAAACGAGTGGTAGCCCTATCAATACAACACCAATCCGAACCTTGCTTATCTTTTTTCCCATTCCTCATCGCTCCCTTTTCGCTCCATATGCTTATATACAAAGTTCGCTTTCTATTAAAAAACACCTTTATAAACCGTTCGTTCAATTCTCTCTTTTCTAGACAGTCTATGACAAGAGTTTTAAAATTAGACATCCTTTTGCCAGACGGCAGGTACAAGCCTCGTTCCTTTTTCCTTCATCTTGCAAATCTCTTATTAAAACGCTAGTTTTCTGTTTTTTTCAGCAATTCCATACTTTTTGTGAGAAATTCACCGCGAAATATGCTATGTTACGTATAGAATATTTTTTATAAGAAGGATATGGGATAGTAATTCTACAGAAAAGGATGATGATCATGAAATTTGTTGTATTTGGAGCTAGCGGACGCACTGGACAAGCTTTCGTGAATCAGGCTTTAGAAGAAGGACATTTCGTCACAGCATTCGTTCGAACACCAGATAAGCTAACAATAACAAATAGCAATTTGCATATTATAGAAGGAAATGTAACGGATTCCTTTCAGGTGGCTCATGCTATTACAGGCCACGATGCTGTTGTTTCTTGCTTAGGAACTGATGGATTAGGCCCTTCTACATTTTTAGAAGAAGCAACATCTACTATTATTAAAGCAATGCAAGAGCAAGGCTTACACCGAATCTTATATACTGCTTCAGCTGGAATTGAAGGAGAAATTCCAGGTATGACAGGTTGGCTTGCTCAAAATATTTTAAAAAATCCACTACGCGACCATTTAAAAGCTGTTCAACTGCTAAAAACAAGCAACCTTCATTGGACAGTCGCTCGACCAATGGGGTTAACAAATGGCCCCGTAACCGCTCAGTATCGAAAAGCTGTGACGGGTGTACCTGAAGACAGCAAAAACATTAGCCGCGCAGACGTAGCCCACTTTTTATTACACGCAGCAAATGCAAAAATTCATTTAAAACAATCCGTGGCTCTTTCCTATTAAAAAGAGGCTGAGACATAGGTAATTCAGCCAATGATAAACCTGAACGATCGAGAGTTCCTCACTTTTAACCGTTCAGGTTTTTTGTTGATTGTGAAAAAAATGTTGGAAACAGGGTGGAATGGAACGAATGGTTCTGACAACGTAAAGAGGTGAGAAAAGAGAGTGTTCGTCTTTTTGGAAATTTGTTTTGTTATGTCCCACCACTAGTGTTGCATTAATTTAAATTAACTATTAAAAAGACTCAAAATCTTCAATTTTATTATTTTAGGC
>NZ_JBXDLD010000070.1:0-25213 GCF_056820425.1 Priestia sp. KCTC 13724
TCGTTTTTCTTTATAAAAGGAAAAATAAGAAAACAGAAAATTCGGTTAAAATTTATGCGACGCTAGTGATTTTTTGTATATTTAAATTATTTCCTTTTTAAGAAATAATACTCACTTTGTCTAAAGAAACAAAAGATTTTCTAGGAACTCCTAGTACTTTTTGATAAAATGAATCCATTACCCACAAGATAATTTCTTCGCTTATTCCCCGATATGTATTTTGTAAGGAGGAGTTTCTTTGTTATTTGAAAAAGCGTTATCACAGTTGAAAACTTATTTTGGCTACGACAGCTTCCGCCAAGGGCAAGAGCAGACGATACGTCATATTTTAGAAGGTCATAATACCGCTTGTATCATGCCTACAGGTGGAGGGAAGTCCATTTGTTATCAAATCCCATCACTTTTATTAGAAGGAACAACAATCGTTATTTCGCCACTGATTTCCCTAATGAAGGATCAGGTGGACGCGCTGAATGAAGCTGGAATATCAGCAACGTATATTAACAGCTCACTCACATCGTCAGAAGTAGAAGAGAGATTAGAAGAAGTTTCTCTTGGTGTGTATAAACTTTTATACATAGCACCGGAACGCCTAGAGTCACCGTTTTTCTTTGAGCAACTTAAATCGTTACCTATCCCTTTAATCGCGGTTGATGAAGCACACTGTATTTCACAGTGGGGCCATGATTTTAGGCCTAGCTATCTACGCATTAGCAGCTTAATTTCCGAGCTACCGAGCAAGCCAATAGTGGTTGGGCTGACGGCTACTGCTACGCCTCAGGTTCGAGAAGATATTTGTACAGCTTTACAAATTCAGGAACAAAATACGGTCATGACAGGGTTTGAGCGTTCTAATCTATCGTTTACCGTTGTTAAAGGGCAAGACCGTCTATCTTATATCGATGAGTATGTAAAGAAAAATGAGCAAGAAGCTGGTATTATCTATGCCGCAACGCGCCAAGAAGTGGACAGTTTACATGAACATTTGCAAAGCTTAGGTATACAAGTGGGGAAATATCACGCTGGAATGAGTGCATCAAGTCGAGATCATGAGCAAAACCGCTTTTTACAGGATGACGTAACCCTTATGGTTGCTACCTCTGCTTTCGGAATGGGAATTGACAAGTCCAATATTCGTTTCGTCATTCACTATCAGCTTCCAAAAAACATGGAAAGCTATTATCAAGAAGCGGGTCGCGCAGGGCGAGATGGTTTGCCGAGTGAGTGTATAGTTTTATATTCGGCTCAGGATATTCGCGTTCAGCGCTTTTTAATTGAGCAGTCAACTAACCATTCAGGAAAGCTTGTTCAAGATCTGGAGAAGCTACAGCAAATGGTAAATTATTTTCACACAGAAGAATGTTTGCAGGCATACATTTTACACTACTTTGGTGAAGAGGAAGCTCATGCTTGCGGTCGCTGTAGCAACTGTACAGATACTCGTACAGCTGTTGATGTAACGGTTGATACACAAAAGGTTTTATCTTGTATGATTCGAATGGGAGAGCGTTTTGGTAAGACAATGATTGCTCAAGTATTAACGGGTTCTAAAAACAAAAAGATTCTAGACTTTCGCTTTGACCAACTCTCTACCTATGGAGTAATGAGCAAGCAGTCATTAAAAGAAGTAAGTAAGTTTATCGAATTTCTTATTTCAGAGCAGTATATTTTGGTTGGACAAGGGTCTTTTCCAACTCTTTCTGTCGCAGCTAAGGGAAAAGGGGTACTTCTTGGTGAAGAAAAAGTAATGAGAAAAGAACAAATTCAAGTGAATCAGCTTGTGCAGGATGATGAGCTGTTTATGCACCTGCGCGCTTTACGAAAAGAAATAGCCGAGCTTGAAAACGTTCCTCCTTTTGTTATTTTTTCAGACGATACGCTTCGGGATATGTGTGCAAAGCTTCCTGAGACGGTATCTGAGTTTGAGAATGTAAAAGGAGTAGGTTCCCAAAAGCTCGATAAGTATGGAGATCGCTTTATTAAAGCGATTGTGAGCTTTTGCGCTGAACACCCTGACCGGGAGAGGCAGATCATTGAAGTACAGAGGGAAAAAAAAGCAAAAAGTGCATCTAAGCAAGGGTCTCATCTAGAGTCTTATCAAATGTGGAGAGAGGGTTCCTCCATTCAAGAGATTGCAGCAAAGCGAGAATTAAGTACGCAAACAGTTGAAAATCATTTATTTAAATGTGCCGAAGAAGGTTACGAAATAGATTGGCATACCATTTTAACAACTAAACAGCAAGAGCTTGTCAACGAAGCGGTTGAATTGGTCGGAGATGATAAGCTAAAGCCAATTAAAGAAGCCGTACCTGAAGAGGTTACGTATTTTATGATCAAGGTCGCTTTATTTTTGCGTCGTATGAACAAAGAAGAGAGACTGAGACATAAGTAGTTCAGCCCCTACTATACCTGAACGATTGAGAGTTCACAACTTTTAATCGTTCAGGCTTTTTGTTAATTGGGAAAAACCGTTTGGAAAGCGAGTGACCGTAGCGCAATGGAACGAACGTGTTCAGACAAACTAAAGAGATGGGAACAGCTATTGTTCGTCTTTTAGAAGCAATCATTTTGTTATGTCCCAAACTCTTTTACATGTAGTGCTTTGCCACAGAAGTTGACCAACTTCCAATCGTTATTTTTTTGATATAACTCTATGTCGAATGTGTGAACTTTTTGTTATAATGGATAGGCGTTGAATAGGAAAAGCTGTACCAGATAATAAAAAGTAGTATTAAAATAAAAACGTTTACTTGTTTTTTAGAAATATGTAAGCTGTGTATGGTCGCTTTCTACAATTATCAACTAGAAAGAGAAAGGTGACATGTTCACTTTTAAAATGAAAGGAAGAGGATGATGAGTCAAACGAGTTACGCTCAACCTAAAAGACCGCTAAAAACAGTACTGTGGCAGTTAACTCGTCCCCATACATTAACAGCTTCGTTTGTACCGGTGTTAATTGGAACAGTGATGGCAATGTATGTTGGACAAGTTGATGTATGGTTATTTTTAGCCATGCTTTTTGCGTGTTTGTTTATTCAAATCGCGACGAACTTATTTAATGAATACTATGATTTTAAAAGAGGGCTAGATACGGAAGACTCAGTAGGGATTGGCGGTGCCATTGTGCGCGATGGAATGAAGCCGAAAACCGTGTTGCAGCTTGCCTTAGCTTGCTATGGACTTTCTTTATTATTAGGTGTTTACATCTGTATGAGCAGTACATGGTGGTTAGCGCTTGTCGGACTATTCGGTATGGCAATTGGGTATTTATATACAGGAGGACCACTGCCGATTGCTTATACACCTTTTGGAGAGCTGTTTGCGGGTGTATGTATGGGGGCTCTGTTTATTTTAATTTCTTTTTATATTCAAACGGACTTCATAACGACAGAAAGTATTCTTGTTTCAATTCCTATTGCTTTTTTAGTTGGGGCAATTAACTTATCAAATAATATTCGTGATATCGAAGAAGACACAAAAGGCGGACGTAAAACGCTAGCCATTTTACTAGGCGAAAAGAAAGCAGTTTATTTTCTTGGATTTTTATTTGTTATTTCATATATTTGGATTGTTGTTCTTGTCATAACAGGAGTGGTTGGTGCATTTGCGCTGTTAGTTTTCTTAAGTATCCCAAAACCAATTAGAGCTATTAAAGGATTTGTGTCGGGTACGCCACCGATGAATATGATTGTTGCAATGAAATCTACTGCGCAAACAAATACATTCTTCGGACTATTGTTGTCAGTTGGATTGTTTATTAGCTATTACTTATAAAAAAACCACGCTTAACGCGTGGTTTTTTTATACTTTTTGTAAGTATTCTTGGAGATAGGAGATAAAGTGGTTACGATCTTCCATCGTTGAAAACTGCGCCTGCGCTTGGTTTATACCTCCGCCACCTTTTCCATTAAATCGATTAAGATGCTCTTTAAAGAGGTTTCCACTGTGAATTCTATCGGTACTATGTGCTAATATAACTTTTGGTTCTAAAGAGGAGGAGAAAATACCAATCATATTCTCAGTTTGAAGCAGCTGCTTAATAATAGCTTGTCCATCCTTTAACGTTTTATCTTCAAATTCATGAACTAAAACAATACCTTGCTTTTTATCAAGAAGAGATTGAGCTAAATAATGAGCATTTTCAGATTTTAGTACTTCGTTTTGTTTGCTAAGTATTTTGAAATCAGCTTCTAGTTTTTGTAATCTCTCTAAGATAAGCTCACTTTTTGTACTAAAATGGTGGCTGACGTGAGAAAGAATGCGGTGAGTTTGTTCATAATCTTTTAGCGCTCTCATGCCGCATTTGAAAAATAATCGAATTTGTCCTCGCTGTTTTTCAGTTTTCAATAGCTTAATAATACCTAGCTCTCCCGTGCTTCTTACGTGGGTTCCGCAGCACGCTGAAATATCTAGCGTATCAATCTCGACGATTCGAATTTGCTCATCCTCTAAATCAGGCATTTTACGAAGAGAAAGAGTTGATAACTGATCTTGTGATACATAATATGTGCTTAACGGTTTATTCGCATAAATGGCTTTATTTACTGTTTGTTCAATTTCTATTAACGTATCTTCATTAATGGAAGAAACATTTACATCAATTGAAGCGATATCTTTGCCTAAATGAAAACTTACAGTATGTATGGTAAACACATCGCTTAAGATTGCTGAGAGCAAATGTTGCCCTGTATGTTGCTGCATATGATCAAAGCGACGGTTCCAATTAATCTCACACTCTACTTGAGTATTTACTTCTAATAATGTGTCAATTTCGTGGAAGACGGAATGATCTTTTTCCACGACATCTAATACTTTATGACCTGCGATAGTACCAGTATCAGATGGTTGACCACCACCTTCAGGATAAAAAGCAGTTTTGTTTAGCTCAACGTAATAATGATTGTTGCTTTCAAATGCAGATAAAATAGAAGCAGTCCACTTTGTTGTATAAGGGGACGTATAATAAATTCTTTCAATCATTTTGTCATCTCCTGTAAAGAAAAATTCAGTATCTAACTCTTATCCTAACAGAAAGTAAAGAGCAATGATAAAAAAATCTCCATCAACCTGTGATGGAGAAAAGATTTGTTTACATATGTGAAGGAGGAAGTGTATGAGAAGAAGGGCGTAAGTTTTTTGGAAGTGTATTATGAATATAAAAAGGAGCAGGGTTTAAGTTAGGTTTACCACCATATGCTTCAGGCTGCTGCACGTATTGAAACGTTCCAAGGCCATCCATACTCGTACCGCTAGCCCACCGTCCTGTCGCGCTTTTTTCACCCTCAGAAAAATTAAACAACACATACGAAACTTCTTGCTTTTCTAATTCTTTCGGGAAGGTACTAGGCACAACAACGTTTTCTTTTGCTTCTAGTTCTTTAATGGCGGCAATCCACTGATTTTGATGCATAGTATCACGGGCGATGAGCCATGAAAGCATATCTTTTACACCGCGATCGTTTGTTGATTCGTACAATCTAACAACTTGTAAGCGACCTTGAGACTCAGCGTTTAAGTTGGCTCTGAAGTCTGCTAATAGATTTCCACTTGCTGCAATATAACCTGCATTCCATTTGTTACCCATGCTGTCAACTGGCATCGCACCAAGCCCTGAAACAATCGTATGCTGAACGTTCATACCTCCAAGGATAGCTCCAATAACAGGGTCTTGTGCAGCTTTTTCAAGATCTCCTACTGGTGCGCCTTCTAGCAGCCTAGCAATCATAGTGGCGAGCATTTCAATGTGAGCTAACTCCTCTGTTCCAGTATCCATTAACAAATCTTTGTACTTACCGTTTCCTCGAACGTTCCAACCTTGAAACAGATACTGCATGGCAACTGAAATCTCGCCAAACTGTCCACCTAAAACTTCTTGCAGCTGTCTGGCAAAAACGGGATCAGGACGGTCGGGTTTCGAAAGATATTGGAGTTCTTTTTTATGAAAAAACAATGACAACATCCTTTCTTTTTGAATTCACTTTACAATCTATGTAAAAAAAACTGAAACATAACTACATTTGAAACGTATGTAATAGTACCAGCTGTTTATGAACCTATAATATAGGGTAAAAGCAGTAGGAATAGTAAAGGAGTGAATCATATGGGTTTACTAGATGGTTTAATGGGCAATGCATCTGAAGTGAGCGTGTCCTCAGTAGAAAAAGATTTGCGAGACATTTTGGTACAGGGAGAACAGGTAGAGCATGCGTTTAAACTGATCCGAGATATCTTTGTTTTTTCAAACAAGCGATTAATTTTAATTGATAAGCAAGGTGTAACTGGCAAGAAAACCAGCTATCATTCCATTCCATATAGAAATATTACGCACTTTAGCGTCGAAACGGCTGGAACATTTGATTTAGACGCAGAACTTGTTATCTGGGTTTCAAGCTCAACGGCTCCAATCGTAAAAGAGTTTCGTAAAGACAAAAATATTTATGAGGTGCAAAAAGCACTTGCTACGTATGTATTATGACAAAAACAAACCGCTTCTTTCACGTCGAAAGAAGCGGTTTGTTTTTGTCTAAATACTATTTGTTTACTAAGACTATCTACCAAATTGTGAGAAAACTATTGAGTGTTCTAATTGAAACGTCTAGTATTAATGATAATGATTATCATATACGGTAAGGTTTGTATGCAGTAGGAGGAAGTACATATGAAGAGTATAAGAATGAAAAAAGCTTAGGAATGGTTGCTGCTTTATCAGGACTATTGTTCTTAGGAGCTTGTGGAGGAGGGGGAGCGGCTGAAGAGTCTAAGTCCACTGATAAAAAAGTGGTGAAACCGTAACCGTTAAGCATGAACTTGGCGAAACGGATGTGGGAAGTCAACAATTCTTCGGTCACTAGCTCGACTTTTAAAGCCATCAAAAGGAAGCATCTATTTAATCTGAAGGAACTATTTATAAGGAAGGTCCACCTGAAGAGGTCTTTACAGAGAAAATGATTGAAGACGTTTTTCGTTTATCTTCAACGATTATTAAAAACCCGGTGGATCAATCTCCAATTTGTATTCCAACAGGCGTGATTGGGTGAAAAAGAGACTGAGACATAAGTAGTTCAGTCCTTACTATACCTGAACGATTGAGAGTTCATAACTTTTAATCGTTCAGGTTTTTTGGTTGATTGTGAAAACAATGTTGGAAACAGGGTGGAATGGAGCGTAGGACACTCGACTCCTACGGGAAAGAGAGGAAAACGTGAGATCCCGCAGCGCAGCGAGGAAGCTCAGGTTCCTCCCCGCGGAAAGCGAGTGGCCGTAGCGCAATGGAACGAATGTGTTGAGACAAACTAAAGAGATGAGAACAGCTAGTGTTCGTCTTTTAGAAGCAATCATTTTGTTATGTCCCAAACTCTTTTTGTTAGTTAGACGTTAACAGATGTAAAAACAGTTCAACGATTTTATTTTGTCCATTCGTGGTCGGGTAAATATACGAAAATTTCCGTTTAAATGGTTCAGTGTCAAGGTTTAAGATAGCTAAATTCCCTTGTGCCACATCTTGTTTTATAGCGGATTTTGAAAGGACCGATAATCCTAAGTTCTGCATAACTGCTTCCTTAACTCCTTGATTGCTGCTGATGGTTAACATGCTCTTCATTTTTAGTCCATTTGAACTCATCATCAGATCAAGATAGGCTCTTGTACCAGACCCTGTTTCGCGCGCAACCCAACCTTCGTTTTGAAGCTCGCTTATTGCAACGTGCTGCTGTGCTGCTAATGGATGAGCCGTACCCGCTACAACCACGAGCTCATCTTCCATAAACGGTTCAATATGGAGCTCATGGTCATCGGTTTGTCCTTCAATTAATCCTACATCTAACTTAAAGTGTCGAACCAGCTGCGCAATTTCCTTTGTGTTGCCAATCGTTACGTTTACGTTGATATCGGGATACTGTGCTTGAAGCTTAGCGAGAAACGAAGGAAGAACGTATTCACCAATTGTGAAGCTAGCTCCAATTGTTAAAGTGCCTTTAACTAAGTGGTGATGTTCATAAATATCTCGCTTCGTGTGCTCGTATATTTGAATCATTTGCTTCGCACGAGTATAAAGGATCTCGCCGCTTGGCGTAATTTTTAATAATTTAGGCGAACGTAAAAACAATGAGGTTTGAAACTCTTTTTCTAAATTTTTTATATGTACGCTTACGCTTGGTTGCGAAATTAACAATTTTTCAGCAGCTTTTGTAAAGCTTTTTTCTTCTACAACCGTCACAAAGGTTCGCAATGCGTCGTAATACATGGTAAATCGCTCCTTACATAAAACATCTTATGAGTTCATTATATAGTAAGTTTTTGTTAATGGATAGCTTAATACCTATTTTCCTTATCAGATTTATAAGTTATCGAATTGAATTACGTTAGATAATCTGTTTGTTACCTTTTTGTAATAAAAGTCACAAAAGTACTTGTTTTTTCCAGATAACGTTGTATAATACTAACTGTAGTAACACATGTAGTACAGTTAGTACGGTTAGTACATTTGAACATACGATCATGATGAATGATGAATGATAAATGATAAATGTGATGGAGAGGAGGGAAAGTATGTTTGATTTAGATATTCGTAGTCGTAAGCCTATTTATGAACAATTAGTTGATAAGTTAAAAGAGCTAATTATCCATGAAGTTTTTAAAGCAGACGAGAAACTGCCGTCTGTACGCTTGCTAGCGAAAGAACTAACAATTAACCCTAATACAATTCAAAAAGCATATCGAGAGCTAGAACATCAAAATTATATTTATTCAATTCCTGGAAAAGGAAGTTTTGTGACGGCGCAATCGGAACTATTAAACAATGAAAAGGTGAAAAAAATGAAAGAGGATTTAGTAAAGCTTATTGCTGAAGCGATGTATTTAGGAATGGGAAAAGAAGAAATCTTATCACTTATTTCACAAGCTGAACAAACCGTCAAAGGGGGAGAAAGTGATGATTGAATTAACCGAAGTAAAAAAATCCTTTGAAGATATAAAAGTATTAAACAATGTTTCTCTAACTGTTAAAAAAGGATCTATTTATGGTTTGCTTGGGTCCAACGGTGCAGGTAAAACAACATTATTAAAAACAATTGCGGGCATTTATCGTCAAAATTCAGGGAGCATACATATTGACAATGAAGAAGTATTTGAAAATGTGGCTCTTAAGCAAAGCATCATTTTTCTTCCAGACATTCCGTACTTTTTTGCACAATCCACGATTAAGCAGCTTGCGCAATTTTACAAGAATATGTACCCAACGTGGAACGAAGAGCGTTTTCAGCAGTTAAAGCAGGCATTTCCAATTGACTTGAAGAAAAAGGTACACCGTATGTCGAAAGGGATGCAGCGACAAGTAGCATTTTGGCTCGCTTTATCCACGATGCCGGATATTTTAATATTAGATGAGCCTCTAGATGGGCTGGATGCTGTTATGCGTCAAAAAATCAAGAATTTACTAGTGCAAGACGTAGCGGAACGCGAGATGACCATTTTAATTTCCTCTCATAACCTTCGTGAAGTGGAGGATTTATGTGATCATGTGGGCATTTTGCATCAAGGACAGCTGTTAATTGAAAAAGACCTTGACGATTTGAAATCAGATATTCACAAGATTCAAGTAGCTTTTAAAGGCGACGTACCTCTTGCGTTTCATGAAGACTTGGAAATCTTATACGAAGAGAAGCGAGGAAGCGTACTTCTTTGTATTGTACGTGGTAAAGAAAATAAGCTAGCGTCTCGCATTCAATCATACAAGCCGCTTGTATTTGATATTTTACCGCTTACGCTCGAAGAAATCTTTATTTACGAAATGGGGGATGTTGGTTATGCCATCGAAAATATCATCGTTTAATCGAGGGCTGTTCACACAGTCATTTAGAAGCGTAGGGTGGATCGGATTAGTTTACTCATTCCTTCTTTTGTTTGCTCTTCCTCTCCAGCTTCTAATGAAGTATACGGGCAATCCAGAATTTAAGCCAGAAAAGATTAAGACATTATTTGAGCTATTCGATGGCTTACAGCTTGTCTTTATGTTTACAGTACCGGTGTTACTCGCGGTTTTTTTATTCCGTTATATTCAAACCAAAGCAGCAGCAGACTATTTTCATAGTTTGCCAGTTCGAAGAGAAGCTTTATATCACCAAAACATCATTGTGGGTATCGCAATTCTTGTCGTGCCGGTGGTAATTACAGCAGGTATAATCGGCCTTGTAAAAGGGATGTTAAACGTTACAGATCTCTATACAGCAAAAGACATTATGGTATGGGCAGGTTACACAATTATTTTTAACCTTGTTGTGTTCTTTGGAACAGTAGCATTTGGAATGTTCACAGGTATCTCAATCTTACAAGCTATTTTCCTATACGTTCTGTTTCTTTTACCTGGTGGCTTCGTTATGCTTCTTTTATCAAATTTAAAATTCTATTGGTATGGATTCCCAATTGATTATTATTTAAATAAAAGTGCTGAAAAATTAATACCGTTTTTACATGCGACGGAGCTAATGACGAAAAAGAATTTAACAATTAGTCCATGGATTTACGTCATACTTATCATTATCTTTTATGCGATTGGATACATCGCGTATAAAAAGCGTCATATCGAAGCGGCCACTCAGTCCATTTCATTTAAATGGGTGAAACCAATTTTTGTTTACGGTGTGACTACATGTGCGCTACTTGTTGGCGGTGTTTATTTTGGGTCCATGCAAGGAACATTTGGATGGATGGTCTTTGGCTATGTGTTAGGTGCTCTTATTGGGTATATTGTTGCTCAGGTCATTTTACACAAAACGTGGCGAATCGCTAAGTATTGGAAAGGATATGTGATTTCATTAGCTATTTTCTTTGCTATTGGTGCATTTGTTCATATTGATGCGTTTGGCTATGAATCAAAGGTTCCTGCACTAAATGAAGTAGAAAGTGTTTATTTCGAAGAAGGAACCTATTTAATTACTGAAGATCCAACCAGTGAACAGTACACAGAATATGGAAACGAGTATGTTCCTCCCTATTACTATAGGAGTCAAGAAGCAGTTGAAGCAATTCATCGGCTACATGAACAATTAGCAAAGAATCCAGTCTCAATGACAAGTAAGGATATTCAAGGAGATGAAGGGCGCACAGTAGCAATTGCCTATAAGCTTAAAAACGGCAAGACGCTTGTGCGTGAGTATGAGTTGAACTTTAAAGCGTATCATCCAATGTATAAGAAAATCGCTGAAACAAAAGAGTTTAAAGAAAACTTTAATCCATTTTTACGAAGTGGAGATATGAGTGATGTTACAAATGTACAAATTACCTCGGATGGACAAATTAGTAAGCAAGCTAGCATTCGCAACCCAGAAGATATTAAAGCGCTTGCTGAAATACTAAAAACGTCGATGAAAAACGAAACATTTGAAGAAATGTACAGCGAGCGCGGACCATGGGCTTATATTGATTTCAATACGGGCCAAGGCAAAAATAAGCAACACGTAACCTGGGAAAAATCGTATGATGAAGTGAGCGATTGGCTAAAGAAAAAAGGCCTATATAACAAAGTGCGTGTATTACCAGAAGATATTGAAAAAATAGTTGTGCTAAAAAATCCACATCAGCATGAAATAGACTTTTATGCAGACGAAGAATTTCCTTCATTAGTAGAATCTGAGAAAACGATTGAAGTGAAGAATAACGATCAAAAAGAAGAAATTTTAGAAACCGTATCTTGGGCAAGCAACGGAGCTTATTTAGTCGGTATCTATTATAAAGAAGATCCTAGTACTCCTGAGATCCAGGAATTTACTGAGGAGACAGTTCCAGACTTTATTAAAGAAAAATTACTAAAATAAAGGGAGAAGAAATATGAGTGCTAGCAATATTGAACCATATTTGCGACAGGTGCTAGCTTATTTGCAAAAGCGAGGTGTCAGCAAGCAAGATGCTGAAGATATCACGCAAGATGTAGCGATGAAATACTTAGAAAATCAACATAAAGTTGAACAGGGGAAAGAAAGAGCTTGGTTGTTTCGAGTTGCTTTAAATAAGCGCTGTGATTTAATCAGAAAAAATTCCGTTCATACTCGCTATGTGCTAACACAGGGACCAACAGAGTTAAAAAATGCACCGATGGATTTTGTATTATCCAAAGAGCAATTTGAGCAATATGTAAAAGCTTTAAATAAATTAAAGCCTCAATATAAAAACCTATTGATCTTAAAATATGAGTATGGTTTAAAATATGAAGAGCTTTCTGAACAATTTAACATGAAAGTCACGACTATTAAGTCTGCACTTTATCGAGCACGAAAGCTATTCATGAAGCATTATGCATATCAGCTTATGTGAAAGAAGCCAATCTTCTACTTAGAGGATTGGCTTTTTTCATTCTTTACTACGCATTTTTCGCTTTTTATAGGCTAAGCTTCCAACACTGATGGCAATAAACAAAATAGTGAATTGAGAAATGGTTTCAAGTGAAGCGGCATCATCAACTTTAAACCCCCATAAAAAAAACGCAAACGTCCAAACCAATCCAAATGAAAATGTTGTTGTTATATAATTAAGGTGAGGCATTTTCGTTGTTCCTAAAAATAATGGCATAACGTGTCGCATTCCCGGCAAGAAGAAGCTGAGCATAATGCCGAAGGAACCGTATGAGGTAATGAGGTTTTCAATTTCATATCGCTTTTTTTGAAAGCGTGATTGAGAGAGAGCTTTTATTGTTTGCTTGCGAAACCATCTAGCAAATAAGAATTTAACATATAAGCTAAGCATCATGGCACTGTAAGTCAAGAGAAAAGCAATAAGAGGGTGAAAAGTAGAAAGAGTGGCATGGTTACCTGCAAGCATAATAAAGAGAGGATCTGGAATAGGTGTGAAATTAGCACCAATGATGATTAATAAAAAGAAATATCCATATCCAAACTGTTGAATTACTGTGATAATCTGATCCACCACGGCGTTTCCCCCATTTTTGTCAAAGTTATTATAGTATACGAATGCTTCAAAGGGATGTTCATCAAACAATCCGCCTGTTTTTACTCTTTGTCCATCATATTACAAACCGCTATAGAATTATTCACATTAATTGTTTTTTGGTTTAAAATAAGAACATATATTCTGTTTGTTCGGATAGAAAGAAGGTGAGTGTGTTGAAAGGCATGTATCAAAAAAAGGGAAGAGTCATATTGCATATTGATGTTAATGCTTTTTATGCATCGGTGGAAGAAGCGCGTAATCCGGCACTGAAAGGAAAACCTATGGCCATTGCGGGTAACCCAAAAGAGCGTAGAGGGATTGTGGTAACGTGCAACTATGCGGCTCGCAATAAAGGAATATATGCACCGATGCCATTATGGGAAGCTAAAAAAATTTTTCCTCAGCTAATTGTGTTAAAACCAGATTTTACTCTTTATCGCAAAGTATCAGCGCAAATGTTTTCTTATTTATCAACGATCTCTTCTATTCTTGAGCCTGCTTCTATTGACGAAGGATATCTAGATATAACGGATTGCTTTCATCAAGGTACGCCACTCGAGATTGCACAGCGAATACAGAACGATCTTTTGAATGAGTTACAAATACCGGTCTCAATCGGCATTGCACCAAATAAGTTTTTAGCTAAAACGGCAAGCAACATGAAAAAACCGCTTGGAATTACAATTTTAAGAAAGCGCGATATTCATCAGAAACTTTGGCCACACCCAGTGGTTTATATGCATGGTATAGGTAATAAAACCGCTGAGAAGTTGAATGCCGTTCATATCCATACGATTGAAGAGCTAGCGCACGCAGATGATCATAAGCTAAAGGCCACAGTTGGAGTAAGAGGAGTAGAAATGAAGCAAAGAGCTAATGGGATTGACGATCGACCTGTAAATCCAAATCGCAGGTCGGAATTTAAGTCGATTGGACATTCAAAAACATTAGCGAAAAATATGACGGATGATCGGGAGATGGTACCGATTTTAAATGATCTCGCTGAGTCTGTTAGTAAGCGAATGCATGCCAAAAAAGTAGTCAGCAAAACGATTCAGTTAACCATTCGCTATAGTAATTTCAAAACAATTACAAGAACCCAAACCATTGATCAGTGGACCAATCAGTCAAAAGTGTTGCTTCATTGGGTAAACAAGTTGCTTCAAAAGCATTGGAACGGTGAACCAGTTCGCTTGTTAGGGGTAGCAGCTCTACAAGTAGAACGAATGAAAGATCGAAATCAAGAGCAGCTTAGTTTATTTACATATGAACGGCACGTAAAAGATGAACCGCTCTATAAAGCAGTTCAGCAGCTTCAAAGTAAATATGGTGATGAAATTATACGAAAGGGGTTAAAAAAATAATAGAAGAGAGTATAGAACGACATGTTTCAATCCACTCTAAAAGGGTAATATATCCATAGAGCGTGCAAGAGCTTTTTTGCATGAGCAAGGACTTTACAATTACGTATATGAGGTGATTTTGATGTCAGTTTTATTTACTTCAAAAGCAACAGCAGTAGGTGGGCGTGAAGGGCACGTCAAATCAGATGATGGCCTAATTAATCTAGATTTAGTAATGCCTTCACCAAACAATACAAAAGAAGGAACGAATCCGGAGCAGCTTTTTGCAGCAGGATATGCTTCTTGCTTTGACGGGGCTTTAAATCTAATTGCTAAAAAGCAAAAATATTCCATCGAATCATCAATTACGGCTGAAGTTAGCTTAATGAAAGACCCGGCTGATGATGGGTTTAAGTTAGCAGTAACGTTAAACGCTCATTTAAAAGGGGTATCGCAAGAAGAGGCTGAAAAGCTAGTGAAGGCAGCACATGAATTTTGTCCATATTCAAAAGCAACTAGAGGGAACATTGACGTAACGTTAAATACGACGGCTGAATAAAAAAGCAGTGCACAAAAGTGCACTGCTTTTTTACTGGCTTTTTCCATTTTGACTATGGATAGCGTTTAACAGCTGGTGAAGCATTTGTTTTAAATTTGCTAGCTCTTCAGGAGAGTGATCTGTCATATTAAACACTTCATCTGGAATTTGACAAGCTTTATCTCGAAGTGAAGCGCCTTTTTCTGTTAAGCTTACTAACACAACGCGCTCATCTTCCTGCGAGCGTTCACGGATTACAAGCCCTTGTTCTTGCATACGTTTCAGCATCGGAGTTAGCGTACCAGAATCTAGGTATAAGAGTTCTCCCATTTTCTTTACGCTGACTCTTCCATGCTCCCATAGGACAAGAAGAGCTAAGTACTGTGGGTACGTAACGCCAATTTTATCTAAAAGAGGCTTATACACTTTTGTAATTTCACGTGACGTAGCATAAATAGAAAAACAAAGCTGATTTTCTAACTTTAATCTTGAAAATAAATCGGTCATTTTAAACTCCTTCAATATAATTGTTCACTATGTAATTATATACAATTTATCAAAGAGATTCAAAACAAACAAATGTAAATTTTGACATAGTTTGTCAAAATACCTTAAATAAAAAAGCGCTTTTTCCATATACTAAGAAAAAAAGGGAGCTGTGCTCATGTATTTTGCGAAAAAAGGTATGGAAGAACAGGTTACTCAGATGATGGATACAAATGTTTATGCGTGCCAGTCTGACTCGTGTAACGGATGGATGAGAGAAGATTTTGTGACGTCAGATTATAATTGCCCAATGTGTGGAAATGAAATGTCTCAAGAAGTAAGAGAGCTACCTAAAATCAAGAAGGATTTTCAATTTTATAATCGTTAAACAAAGAGCGTTTAAAAAAGAAGCTACAATAGCTTCTTTTTACTTTTTATTATGTTTGCGGCGTCTTTTAAAATAAAAGTAAAGGCCTCCTAATAATAAAACAACTAATAATAATACGCTCGTTGGAAAATATAAGGTGCCAATATTCATAGTGATAACCTCCAGTATAGCAATCTAAATAGTTGAAACGTCTACGTTGTTGTCTTAGAATTCCTATTCCCTTTAAGGTGAGGCTTAAACACTAAAATAAAAAGAGTTTGGGACATAACAAAATGATTGCTTCTAAAAGACGAACACTCGCTGTTCCCGTCTCTTTAGTTTGTCTCAACACGTTCGTTCCATTGCGCTACGGCCACTCGCTTTCCGCGGGGAGGAACCTGAGCTTCCTCGCTGCGCTGCGGGATCTCAGTGTTTTCACAATCAACCAAAAAACCTGAACGATTAAAAGTGAGAAACTCTCAATCGTTCAGGTTTATCATTGGCTGAATTACTTATGTCCCAGCCTCTTTAGTTTAATACTTTAACTGTAACTGTTTTACGGCCCCACTTCATCGCGTCGCTTTGAGATGGAATAAAAACGTCAATACGATTCCCTTTAATAGCACCACCCGTATCACCTGCAATTGCTTCTCCGTATCCATCTACGTATACGCGTGACCCAAGAGGAATAATAGATGGATCAACAGCAATTACTTTTTGATTTGGATTTGCACGTAGGTCAATTCCTGTCTTTGTAATACCACTACAGCCAGTACAAAAAGCTGTGTAAGCCGTAGCAACAACCTGAAATTCTTTTTTTACTTCTTGATTTTCAGAAGGGTTTGGTGTTTGTGGCTTAGAAGATACAGGATTCGATACCTCAGGGGCAGCTGGTGCTGGAGCAACAGATCCATTTACTTTAAGCGTTTGATTAATGTAAATTGTGTTTGCTGATAAGCCGTTTAGCTGCTGTAATGTTGAAACTGAAATACCATGCCTTTGGGCAATGCTCCACAACGTATCTCCTGGCTTCACTTTATATGTACTAGTAGGAGCCTGTTGTTGGGGTTGCTCTATTTTTTCATCGGGTGGTGCTGTTACAGCGCTGGCCCCATTTACAGTTAGCACTTGGTTAACGTAAATAATATTGGATGATAAGTTATTATACTGTTTTAGTTGCTCAACTGATAAACCATGAGATTTTGCAATACGATAAAGCGTATCACCTGATTGAACTTTATATGTATTTTGGGATGTAGAAGATGTTGGTGATGCTGTATGCGTATCAGCTGAACTACTAATATGTAAGGTTTGATTTGTATAAATAATAGTGGATGATAAGTTATTCCATGCTTGTAAGTCTTTCACCGATACATTATATTTTTTTGAAATGCTATAAAGCGTGTCGCCCGATTGAACTTTATAAGTTTCCGCGTCTGCTGATGCCATGCCTGCAATTCCCATTGAAACAAGTGCCGTTGCACCAAGTGAAAAAATATGCTTTTTCATTCTTTTTTCTCCTTTGTGACTATGAATTTATTACCATTCTATCAACCTTATGTAACAGGAATGTTTCAATAGTATAGATAGTTTGTTACAAAAAGAAAAATAAAGAAGAATACTTGTGTGATTTTTGTCGTTATTTGTAGACAAATAGTCCTATTCATACTTAATGGTAGAAAAAACTATGAAAGTTGTGTCGGATTTTATGCCTGCATAAAGTGTTGGAACATGCTAGAATAGAAAAGTTGTAGAGAACGGAATAAATGAGTTGGAGGTGAAAGGCACTGTTAGAAAAAAGGTTGTGACAGTGCTTAACTCAATTGAAAAAAACAGTTTCACAGTATTTAAAAGAGTGGGTTCGGGCTTTATCAATTGAAATTAGCCACTTGAAGAAAGAAGGGGGAAAAAAAGAGCAGCTAGTTAACGGGGAATACGTAGGACGATATGGAGAAGCTTTTGTGTACCGTTTTCAGATGGTACGCTTTTTTAACGTAATCGATGGAACTAGCATGCGCGTAAAGGTTCAGGATGCAGAGCTTGATGGCGAGATTTTAGCTCATGAAAAACACGAGGTATATGTAAAGGTAGGGGTTTATTTAGGTTCTGATGTTCCTATTTTATACTTATTTAACGAACCATGGGAACTTTTACAAGCATTGATTGACCGGTTAGAAGAACTGAAAGACTATAAGAAAAATCGTGCTAGAGTTAAACGCTTAATGACGGGTACGGCGAAGGTGAATCATGAAGAATACAAAATGAAAAACGATCTTCATGAAATCTTACTGAGAGCTCATCATAATCAAACAACGTATTTATGGGGACCTCCGGGAACAGGAAAAACATACACGCTATCACGCATTATTAATAGCATGTACCGGAAGAAAAAGCGCGTATTGGTAGTGTCGCATAGCAATGCAGCTGTTGACGTATTAATGAACGAGGCGTTAGTACGTATTGAAGCTAAGCACAAGTGGAAAAAAGGAGAGGTTGTACGCTACGGGACTATGGCAAATAAGGAGCTTCAAACAAAACTTTCTACGACTCTATTAGTTGAACACGAGCATCCAGATCTTGCGAGAAAAGAGAAGGATTTACAAGAACAATATGTACGTTTAACGAGATATCCTTCTAAAGAGCGTGAGATTCAACAAGTTAAAAAGAAGCTCAATACCGTGAAACAAGAGATGGCTGAGCTTGAAAAAGAGCTAGTGCAAAAAGCAGTCATTATTGGCACAACATTAACTAAAGTGGCAACGGATGCATCCGTTTATGAAAAAGAATATGATGTAGTAATTGTAGATGAAGTGAGCATGGCTTATACGCCACAAGTGGCTTTAGCTGCTTCATTAGGTAAACACATTGTTGTTTGTGGAGATTTTAAGCAGCTTCCAGCCGTTTCTCAATCAAAGCATGCGTATGTGCAAGAAGCGTTAGGGCGTGATGTATTTGAGCAATCAGGAATTGCTGCACAAATCCATGAAGGAAACTGGCATCCACATTTAGTGATATTAAAGCAACAGCGTCGTATGCACCCAAATATTTCAGCGTTTACAAACGCTCATGTATATGGTGGTAAAGTAAGCGACCATGCATCTGTAGTACAAAGAGAAGCGATTGCTCAACTAAAACCGTTTGTAGACAAAGCCCTTGTGCTGATGAATACAAGCGGTATTAAGACATTTGCTCAAAAAGAAAAAAATGGGGGATCTCGGTATAATTTAGTATCTGCTTTTATTTCAAGTAGCTTGCTTATTCGCGCATTTAAAAGTGGAATTACATCATTAGGCTATGTTACCCCATACCGAGCACAAGCGCAGCTTGTAAGAGATCTAGTAAAAGGAGTGATTCCTGAGGAGCATATTCTTGCTGCAACAGTTCATAAGTTTCAAGGTTCTGAAAAAGATCTTATGATTTTTGATACAGTTGATAGTCATCCTTTTTCAAAGCCAGGTATACTTCTTATAAATGAATTAGCGGACCGTCTCGTAAACGTAGCAATTACAAGAGCAAAAGGAAAATTTATTATGATAGGTGACCTGCCTTACTTAACTAAACGTTTGCCTAACGAGAGATTGCTTTTTAAGCTACTTCAATATATGAAGGAACGAAATGCTATCTATCAACCGAATGAATATTTAAAAGAAATGATTCAAGATAAGCAGTTAATTTGGCATAAAGGAATCGATGTCCACAAGATAGTAATGGATATTAAACGTGCGAAAAATAAATTATTTATCGTGTTGCCTACTACAAA
Source organism: Priestia sp. KCTC 13724 (assembly GCF_056820425.1). Classification (NCBI taxonomy): domain Bacteria; kingdom Bacillati; phylum Bacillota; class Bacilli; order Caryophanales; family Bacillaceae; genus Priestia; species Priestia sp. KCTC 13724. Next base: position 19,434 of record NZ_JBXDLD010000070.1, read on the forward strand.
AGAATGGCCGAATAGGCTTTGGGAAGCGATTAATGAGTTTCGGGGAACGGTTACAATTTTGACAAAAGAACCAAGAAGGCTTAAGGTCAAAGAAGGAGTTGAAATTATACCTTCTCACTTTCCTTTTTTTATCTTCGCGATGGATGAGAAAAGTTTGTGGTGTAGTAACGAAATTAATGAGGGGAATTCTATTTCTTTAACCGTTCGCATTGAGCACTCAGACTTTGTCCAAATGTTTTTAAGTTATGTTGATATGACGCCCGTTTCCAGTCATTTAAAGCAGGAATGGCTACAGGTAAATAAGGCAGGATATTCATTGGCAGACTACTTAAATATATGGGATCGATGTTCGGAATGTTATAGCGCTCGAGACGCTGAAGTGACAGTAAAAGGAAAAATTCGGTTTGTTTGTCATCACTGCGGGAATACGGGGGGGATAACGAGAAAAATTTTCCAAGATTATTTAAGACATGTAAATGCTGAATGTAAAGCTTGTAAGAAAAAGGTTGAAGTTGCGTTTCGAGAAGGTGTCTACGCTTACTGTCCGTCATGTGAAAAAGAGGCTTTACCAAAAGATTTGCTCTCTATCTAGAAGAGAAAGGATGTGTTCATTTTGGACAACCACGCCCCCGTAGTATTAGCAAAATCACTTGTTGAAGGGAAGATACAAAAAAAGTTGGTTGATTGTGGGTTCATATATAGAAAATGGTTCGTCCTTAGTGGATACTTATCGTCTAATCAGTACCATGTATCAGATTGGGCAATGGTGGCAAGAGAATAAAATTTCAGTTGCTGATGAACATTTGGCTACGGCAACATGTGATTATATAATTGCTCGACTACAGTTTACCGTGAATAAAGAAAAGCTGCCAAGCAAGCGTGCTTTGCTTTTTTGTGTCGAAGGAGAAGGACACTATATTGGCCTGAAAATGTTGGCATCTTTGCTTGAAAAGTATAAATGGGAAGTGGGAAATTTAGGAGCTAACCTTCCTTTATCATACGCTATTAACAGTATTGAAAAGTGGAGGCCAGAAGTTGTCGGAATATCTATTTCACAGGTGCATTTGTTACCAAGCTTAAAGCAATATATTAACGAAATAGAAAGTTTAACCTATTCACCTACTGCGTTAGTAGGGGGGAGGTTATTGCAACATTATGATTTAACTGGATACGGTTCAACACAAACTGTATTTATTAACGAGATTGAACAATTTGAGCAGTGGCTGTTTGAAAACGCACTGAAGCAGTCTCTTGTATCGGGGGGAATATGACGTCATTATCGCTTGAAGCTATTCCCGTTCCGTTATTTATTGTGGATAAAAGTGGACAAATCATTGATTTTACACCAAGCGTGACCAAAATGTTTTTACCAGCTAGCGATATAGCCGACATAATTGATAAAGACAGTCATGAAAAGCTAAAAACTCTCGTTCGAGAACGAGAAGAAAAGCGTGTGGAGATTAATATGATTACGTTTGATAATCCAGTTGCTTTATTTGACGTTTATTATAAACCAGAAGCGTATAACAATCAGGACGTATTTATTTGCTATCCCGTCCATGAATATATGACGAATATGCAGTCAACGCTAAATCAATTTAGAAGTATGACTACTCAAGAACCAGAACATGCAAAGCAAACATTGACGGTTATTGAAGAAGATCAAGATACCATCTTGCAGCTCCATTCACTATCATCTAAGCGTCAGCTACGGGAAATGAAAACAAATGTAAAGACAGTATTAGATTTACTAACGATTATTTATCCTGATGTAATTGAGGCTGAAAAAGCTGAGTACTTCGATTTAATCGTTACTCAGCTTTCACATACACATGAAATTATAGACGAGCTTTTATGTCAATTAAATGAAAAGAATGCCGCCGTTAATTAAGAGAGGGGTAAGCGTATCTCAACGGTAGTACCTTTGTTTTCTTCACTATCATAGAAAATGGTTCCTTTGTGATTGCTAATGATTTTATGACTCACCATTAGTCCAAGCCCTGTTCCTTTTTCTTTGGTAGTAAAGAATGGTTCGCTAATTCTTTTTAAACGTTCTTTTGGCATTCCTTTACCTTCATCAATAACATGTACAACAATTCGTTGATCCGTAAGGTCATAGTTTGCATTAACGTAAATTGAACCTGGATTGTCCATTGCCTCAATTGCATTCTTCACCATATTAATAAATACTTGCTTCATATCTTTTTCAATACAATACATTGTAGGAAGGTCATCAGCAATATTACTAGTAATTGTAATGTTTTTCATAATGGCTTGTGTATGAAGAAGGGTACAGACATCCATTAAGATTGTGCTAATGTTTTTGTGCTCATACTTTACCACTTCAGGCTTCGCTAAAATCAATAGCTCGCTGATAATGAGTTCCAAACGGTTAAACTCTGACATCATTACGTCAATATATTCTTTTTTGTACTTTTCTTCTTGAAGCATCAACTGCAAAAAGCCTTTTAATGACGTTAAGGGATTGCGGATTTCATGCGCAATTCCAGCTGCTAGCTGTCCTAAAGCAGATAGCATTTCAGAATTTTTCAGCATGATTTCAGATTGTTTGTGCTGAGAGATATCCTCGCTTAATCCAATGTAATGAAGCACTTCATTTGCTTCATTTTTAATCGGCATTAATAATAAACGCTGCCAAACGGCTTCACTGTCATCGTTTGTATAAGAAATCTCACCATTCCATTTCTTTCCACGATATACTTCATTCCAGATAGAAGGGAAGTTTTTAACTCCTAGCTGCTTTGTATAAAAGTCGTATACGTGCATGCCAAACATTTCTTTAAAATCAACTTTGTATTCTGTGAACTTTTGATTCATATATTTAATTTGACCTTGATGATCCGTAATAAAGATACTTGTTGGGCTATGGGCAACAGCAAACGAAGTAATTGCTAGCTCTTCATTTGAACGCTTAATTTCCGTAATATCAATGAATGTAATAACCACGCCGTTAATTAAGTTTTCTGTTGTGCGATAAGGCATCATTTTCATACTGTACCACTGTCCGTTATCACTTTGAATTTCTTTGTGAATGGTTTCGTTTGACTGCAGTACATAGCGAGCATCATCAACTAAGTTGTTATAACGCAGGTTATGGGAAATATGAAAGAAAGGCCTTCCAACATCCTGATGTAGCACGTTAATAACCTTTTTCGTTTCCGGTGTAAACAGTTTGATATGAAGCTGATCATCTAAAAAGATTGTAGCAATAGTTGTACTAATTAATAGATTGTCAATATCATTATTCAAATCTGTTAATTCGTCAATTTTGCGTTCATATTGATTATTAACGCTAATCAGTTCTTCGTTGACAGATTGAAGTTCTTCGTTTGTAGACTGAAGTTCTTCGTTAGAAGCAATTAGCTCCTCATTTGTTGATTTTAATTCTTCATTTGTTGTTTCTAATTCTTCCATCGTTGTTTGTAAATGCTGTTGCGTATAGTGTAGCTCTTGCTCTAAATCAATTAATAATTCATTAATAGTACTTGTTTGATTTAAGTACAAAGTCTCTTCTATAGCAGAAGTACCAATTACTTCTTGCTCGTCAAATACGAGCAGGTGGAGTGAATCATTTGTTGGAAACGAAGAGACGGTCAAATTAAACCGTCTTGTAGATCCATCAATAATAAAGTCAATATCTTGACAACAAACGCTAATTCCTTGCTCTTTGACACGTTTTATAGCAGCTCCAATCGCTAATGAAACGTGTACGGGAACCATTTTAAAGATTGTGTAATGAATTTTTCCAGCTGGGACATTAATTAGCTTTGTAGCGTCTTTAGAGCAGAAAATTACTTCATTATATTCATTTAAAACAAGACAAGGACTCATAAAGTTATTGATTAATGCTTGATACATGCTATCCAACTGCAAAGAAGGAAGTGGTTTATAAAGCTGGTTAGGTATTGGCGCATGTGTCATTGTTGAGTCGTTAGAAATTGACTTTGATAATTTAAATGAGCTAGCTAGCTGTCTGTTCGGTTGACCTGTGCTTTTGAATACTTTCCACTTGTTACTGATAGGTTGAAATAAGTTAGATAGCTTTCCTGTTGTTTCGCTAGGTCCTAAGAATAAAGTCCCTTCATCTGTCAATGAAAAGTGGAAGAGCGATAAAATTCGCTGCTGTAACTCAGCTTGAAAGTAAATCAACATATTCCGACAGCTAATTAAGTCAACGTTAACAAACGGTGAATCCTTTGCAATATTATGTGGAGCAAATACAATCATTTTGCGAATGCTTTTTTTTACTTGATAAGAATTATGCTTTGTTGGTTCAAAGTACTGACTGATTTGTTCTTCTGAAAACACGCTTAAGTTATCTTCTGTATAAATTCCTTGACTCGCAACTTTAATTGCTTGCTTGTCAATATCTGTTGCAAAGATTCGAACATCGAAATAATGGTTAACAGTTAATAAATATTTATGAAATAGAATAGCTAGTGAGTAAGCCTCTTGGCCAGTGGAACAGCCTGCAACCCAAATGCGAATTTCACCTTCTTTACGCTCAATTTTTCGATTTACAATCTTGGGGATTACCTGTTCTTCAATTAATGAAAAAGCTTCTTTATCCCTCAAAAATTGCGTTACGCCAATTAATAAATCACGCTGAAGATCAACAATTTCAACAGGATGAGCATTTAAATAATCTCGATAAACTTCCAGCGTCTCACATGGAGTATCTAATAAAGACATTCGCTTTTCAATGCGCCTAAGCACGCTATTTTTTTTGTAAAGAGAAAAATCAATTCCAGTTTTCTTTTTTATTAATGTGAAAATATATTGAAGAGTTTCTTCGTTATATTGAAAGTCATAGTTTAGTAGATTGTTTTGAATTAGTTCAGGCATAGCTGAGGGTGAAAGAATATAATCAGCTAAGTGAGCTTGGACTGCGCTATGAGGCATATCTGGGTATTTTGCAGTTGTTTCATCCTGAACTAAAACGGTTCCGCCTTCTGCGCGAATCAGCTTAGCGCCTTCTGTCCCATCGTTTCCTTTTCCAGATAGAATAACGGCCGTGCAGTTTGTTTTATGACTCAAAGCTAAAGATGAAAAGAGTTTATCAATTGGAAATTTCACTTGTTCATTTTGATCGTAAGGTGTTAGCTCTAATACAGAGCCTTTTAAAGTAACAAAATAGTGAGGTGCAGCTAGGTAAACAGTATTTTCTTGTAACGTCATACCATCTTCAATTTGAACAATATCCATATTGGTTTTTTTGGCTAAAAGCTCGGGCATAAAACTTTTATATTTTGATGATAAATGCTGAATAACAATAAAAGCCATGCCGTTTGAAGAAGGCATATTTGCAAAAAATTGCTCAATTGCATCTAGACCACCAGCCGAAGCCCCAATTCCTACGACATGGATGGCTTTTTGGTTATGTACTTCAGGTAATAAGATGGTAGAAAACGTTTTGTTTTTCATATTGTGACCTCCAAGTTCCGGTGAAATTCTGTTTTCTATATGTTAGGAGTGAATTTTACCGATAATAGTATAAATGTATTAATGGTCAGCGAAAGTTTTTTTCATCTGTCACTGAGTAGAAAGCTAATCATTATCTACAGACTGAAATCTCATTAGAAATTCTTAAATGAGGTAAATAAAGAAAAAAATTCTAAAATATCCATATATCCTGAATTATTCATACCTTCGGTATGAGTCATGATTTAGTCGAAAATTAATTACTTTTCCCTGAATTATTCATACCCAAATACAAAATCCCACAGGAAAGGCGATTTATCGGCTTTCCTGTGGGATTC
>NZ_JBXDLD010000071.1:0-7870 GCF_056820425.1 Priestia sp. KCTC 13724
CCTAAAATAATAAAATTGAAGATTTTGAGTCTTTTTAATAGTTAATTTAAATTAATGCAACACTAGTGATAAAATACCTTATTACTTTTTGGATGAACTCTAAAGAAAGTAGTTTTTGTCTTATTTTGTCGAAAAATGAATTTTTGATTAAAAAAGCTTGAATTCAATCATCTTTATATCAAATTTATTATGTTATTTTTTTCAATATACTACCTAAAGATATTATTGGTATTCTTCACAAACCCTTTTTATATAAGTGTTTTTATATTTTTTTATTTCCATCTACATTTTTTTACATACAAAATGATTGACTAGTTTTGGAAACGTTGGTATTATAAAAGTACGTTGAATTTGTCGAATAATGACGAAAGTAATAACATAGAAAACTAAAAGGTGAGAGGGGAAAATAAGATGAAATCTACAGGTATTGTTCGTAAAGTTGATGAGTTAGGACGTGTAGTAATTCCAATTGAATTACGTCGTACATTAGGGATTGCTGAAAAAGATGCGTTAGAAATTTATGTTGATGAAGAGCGTATCATTTTAAAGAAATATAAACCAAACATGACTTGCCAAGTAACTGGTGAAGTTTCAGATGAAAATATTCAATTAGCTGGTGGTAAGCTAATTTTAAGCCGTGAAGGTGCAGAACAAATTATGAAAGAACTTGAAAATAATCTACAATCTTCAAACTAAAAAAAGCTGTCTAACGACAGCTTTTTTAGTTCACATGATATTCACTATATATCTCTCTTTTTGATTGATTACGATCTTTTGCTACTTGTTTGATAGCATCCTTATTACTAAATTGCTGATCATTTATATAATAGTTCACGTGTTCAATAATTGTTAACTCTGTCCACCAAGCTTCTTTATCTTCTATAATGTCTTCAGTTGTTCCTGAAACAATGAAACAAAATTCTCCTCTAAGTTCTGTTTCGTTAGCCCAAATTATTGCTTCTTCAATAGTTCCTCTTAAAAACTCTTCATAACGCTTTGTTAACTCTCTACATAGTACAATCTCTCGGTTTCCAAAGGCTTCAAACATCAATTTTAACGTCTCTTTTAAACGATGAGGTGCTTCATAGAAAACCATCGTTTCTTTTTTTATAGATAAAAGTTGAAGTTCCTCCTTTTTACTTTTTTTATTTCGATTTAAAAAACCGTAAAAATAGAATTCATAAGTAGGTAGTCCAGAAGCAATCAAAGCTGTCAACGCAGCATTCGCACCTGGTAAAGGAATAACAGTATAACCTTTGTTGGTCGCTTCTCTTACTAATTCATATCCTGGATCAGAGATGCATGGCATACCAGCATCACTCACAAGACCAATTTTAAGACCTTTTTCTAAATCTTGAATAAGCCTCTCGGTTTTCGTTTCTTTATTATGATCATGATAGCTAACGATTGGTGTCCCAATCTCAAAATGGTTACACAGCTTCTTTGTATGCCTTGTATCTTCTGCAGCAATATAATCTACTTCTTTTAATAATCGAATTGCGCGAAATGTCATATCTTCTAGGTTACCAATAGGTGTTGGAATTAGATATAATACTCCTTTGTCTTCAATTCCTTCATAACTTTTTTGTGAGTTCATTACTTTTCTTCTGCTCCTTTAGGATATATTGTTCTTTCTGTCTACGGCTTAACTGTTTAAACCAGTATTCTTTTTTCATGGCTTCAATTTTAGTTTCGTACTCTTCATGCCATAAAAGTACAACTGGTAAACGACTTTTAGTATATTTAGCACCTTTGCCACTATTATGAACGGCTAAACGCTTATTCAAATTATTTGTGTATCCTGCATAATAGCTTTGGTCTTTACATTCTAATACGTAAAAATAATGCTTAGTTTGTTCCATACAAAATTTCCTTTAGCTCGTTTGTATATTCATTGTCTTCCTTATAAACAACGAGTGGTGGAAGGATTTTTAAGTCTGCATTACCATCTTTAATTCCTTCAATTAAAATGGTGTTAGCTTCTTTATTTTTCTTCGGATAGATAAACTGTAAGCGTTTTGGCTCTAAACGGTATGCCCTCATTAACGTAATGATATCAACAAGTCGACCTGGTCGATGTACAATTGAGACCTTTCCCCCTTGCTTTACTAGTTGACTACTTACACGAATCACATCTTCTAGATTACAATGAATTTCATGCCTAGCAATTGCATAATGCTCATTTTTATTTTGCTCATCAACTTTAGGAGTAGGAAAATAAGGAGGGTTACATGTTACTACATCATACTTTCCATGCCCTAATTTCTGTGGCATGTCCTTCAAATCGCCTAGAACAATGTTAATTTGATCATTTAAGTTATTGTAATCAACACTTCTAGTGGCCATGCTAGCTAAACGCTCTTGAATTTCTACACCCGTAATCTTAGCATTTGTTCGCTTTGATAAAAATAAAGGTATAACTCCGTTCCCTGTACATAAATCAATGATATTCCCTTTTTTTATAGGTACATACGCAAAGTTTGATAGCAAAACAGCATCTAATGAAAATGAAAAGACAGAATGACTTTGAATAATGCGCATACTTTCGTCCGCTAATAGATAATCAAGTCGTTCATCTTCATATAATTGAACCATGTTCCATTTCTCCTTATACAAAAGCAGCCTCTCCTTGTGGAGAGGCTTTGTTATTTTTTATTTAAAAATGATAAGCAAAACAAACAATCTCCATCTTGACGGACGCTACCATAATGAATGTTACAAATATGGAAGCCTTCTTGATACAGTCTAGCTAGATTATCGTATCCTTCTCCGATATCTATCTGCTTTTGTACTTTTGTTTGACTACTTACCTTTTGATTATGACTTTTGGGCTTTGTTTCCAAATTGGTTTGGTCAAGGCGGCGGCGCAAATGGTCATTTTCAATCTGTAAGTGATGATTTTCTTCAATTAGTTCAGCTAAATACTCTTTTAAGTCTCCTAATTGTTTGTATAAGTGACCAATTTGTTCCTCCATATTTGTAACCGAATCAAAAATCTCTTTTTTATCCACCTTTACCCACCTCGTTAATCTGTGGCTTGAAACGAAACAGCACCTTCATTAATAATTTCATCTAATGTATACTCTAAGATTTGCTCACGATTTGATAATTCTACCTGTATAATACGCTCTAAAATATTTAGACCTATTACACGACCTGAACCTTCAGGTGTTTTAATGGTAGATCCAATATCAGGAAGCTGCTCTTTCGCTGTTTCGTATTCATCATTTTCGTATTTAAGACAGCACATGAGACGACCACATAACCCTGAAATTTTTGTAGGATTTAACGATAAGTTTTGGTCTTTTGCCATTTTAATTGACACTGGCTCAAAATCTCCTAAGAAAGTTGAGCAACAAAGCATTCTTCCACAAGGACCAATACCACCAAGAAGTTTCGCTTCATCTCTAACACCAATTTGACGTAATTCAATACGTGTACGGAAGATGGCTGCTAAATCCTTTACTAATTCTCTGAAGTCGATACGTCCATCTGCTGTGAAATAAAAGATTACCTTATTACGGTCAAATGTATATTCTACATCTACTAGCTTCATATCTAGGTTATGTGCCTGAATCTTTTGAACACATACACCATATGCTTCGCTAGCAGCTTGTTTGTTTTCCTCAACAATGAGCTTGTCTTTAGGCTCTGCAATACGAATGACTTTTTTTAGTGGGAGAACAACATCATGTTCACTGACTTGCTTTTTATTAATAACAACCCTACCAAATTCAACACCACGGATTGTTTCAACAATAACAAACTCCCCATCTGGTATTGTTAAATCACCAGGATCAAAATAATATATTTTACCCGCTTTTTTAAAGCGAACACCTACTACATCATACAAGCTTTTATCCCTCCTGCAAATCCAACACCAGCTGTTCCATCAATAACTGTATATTCATATTTGAATTTAATTTATTTTTAGCTCTTAAAATGACTTCAATCTTTGCAATAATTTTTTGTTGAGTAGCTTGAAGTGCATGAGATTTTAAATGATCTTCTTTATAAAAATAAATAATCATTGGCTCTTCTTCTACTTGCAACGTTAAAACATCGCGATAAAGAAGCATTAGTAAATTTAACCCAATATGAGCTTGTTCTTTTTCTTTAAAATGAGGTACCCATTTTTCGTGAATAAAGAGAAGCGCTTGTTGAGGTCTAGTTGTTAACACTTCATATAATTGTATCACTAACTTTCTTGCAAGTCCAAACCATTCATCTTCACTTAATTCAATTGCTTCTGTAATACTATTTGTTAAGTATGGCATCAGCGTTGCATCTGCTCTGGAAATGTTATGGTTCATTAGTTGTTCGGCTAATTGTTTTTCTGTTAAAGAACGAAGAGAAATAACCTGACATCTAGATATAATTGTATCCAACAGCTTCTGAATAGTCTCTGTTAACAAGATTGCATATGTACCATCCGTTGGCTCTTCTAAAAACTTTAATAAACTATTAGAGGCACTTACTGTCATCTTATCAACATGATTAATAATATATAACTTCTTATTGGATTCAACACCAGTTTTTGTGAATTCAGCTTGTAAATATTGTACTTGTTCTTTTTTAATTGATAAGCCATCTGGCTCAATAAAATGTACATCCGGATGATTACCAGAATCAATTCTTTTACAGTTAATACATTCATAGCATGGTTCATGTTCATGAGGATTTAAGCAAAATAATCGTTTTGCAAATAAAAAGCTAATCTCCTTTTTTCCAGTTCCTTTACTTCCTTCAAGCAGGTAAGCATGAGCTACTCTATCTTTCACAATACTGTTTTTTAACATTCTAAGAGCAGTTGGTTGGATACCTTCTAGCTCTCCCCACTTTTTATTCATTTCATCACACTTTCTACTTCAATTGTAAGGCAATTTTTTAAAATTGATGAAATTGGTCAATTGGCAACACAAATACCGTTGCTCCTCCAACTTCTACTTCCACTGGATAAGGAATATATGAATCTGCATTACCACCCATTGGAGAAACTGGAGAAATAAATTGATTACGATTTTGACATTCACCTTTGATAATATCTAACACCGTTTGAACTTTTTCGTCTTCTGTTCCAATCATAATGGTTGTATTTCCAGATTTTAAAAAACCGCCAGAACTAGATAATTTTGTTGAGCGGAAACCTTTTTCAACTAATGCGTTTAACAACTTTGTACTATCTGAATCTTGTATAACTGCAATTACTAATTTCATGAATATGCACCTCATTATGAACTTATTTACTTTATTATATCAAGAATTATTTGCTTACAAAAATCCTCTTAACACATCACATATATCGTTGTATACATCATCAACGCTTTGCTCAGCATTAACTTCTTTGATACGATTTGGAAATTGATTTAATAAAAGTTTATACCCTTCTCTTACTTTGTAATGAAAGTCGATTTTCTCTAAATCTAAACGATTAATTTCATGACTACGACCTTTTTCTATTCGCTGTAATCCTATTTCAGGTCTAATATCTAAATAAAAAGTTAAATCTGGCATAAGGTGATCAATAGCAAATTGATTAATCCCCAATACTTCTTCAATGCCTAAACCTCTCGCGTACCCTTGATATGCAAGAGAACTATCAATGAATCGATCACATATAACAACTTTACCCTGTTCTAGCATGGGAATAACTTTTTCAACTAAGTGTTGCCTTCTAGCTGCCGCATATAAAAGAGCTTCTGTTCTACCGTCCATTTCTTTGTTTTTAGGACTTAAAATAACTTCACGAATTTGCTCTGCGATTGAAATACCACCTGGTTCCCTTGTCAGAACAACATCTATTCCTTTTTCTTTTAACATATTTTCAACCATTTGAATAACTGTCGTCTTTCCGGCACCCTCAGGCCCTTCAAATGTAATAAAAATTCCCTTTTGCATTGCAATTCCCCTTTTACTTAAACACACGAATGAACCCATGTCTTATATTTGTACTTCCTTGTATTTTACCTTTAAAAGATAAGGTTTGCTTTAAATACTTTAAATGATGTAATGAAATCTCTTCACCTTCTAACAGCAGTGGAACGCCTGGTGGGTAAGGTATAATGGTTTCCGCACATATCTTTCCTACAGCGGTATCTAGTGAAACTATCTCGGTTTCATTTTTATGAGTATATATTTTATGTGTAATTTTTTCAGGGTAGTAAAGAGTATGAATCATATCTTTTACAAACCCACCTTGTGCACTTAATCCAACTGCTTTTTTGATTCGCAATAACGTATCACTAAAATCAAATGATGATGATAAAGGTAGCACTAATAAAACATACAAAGGATCTGCTAGCTCTGTATATATTCCTTCCGCTTCTAAAGCTGCCTGAAGCTCATAACCAGTGAGTTGCGTAGATGATAAGATGAGTTTTAATAAATCAACCTTAAGATTCCCCTCCTGATTTAACTCTACAATAGAAAGGGTATCAATCTGATTTAATTCGTTATAAAATCCTTTTAAATTAGCTTTAATTTTTGCTGTACCTTCATTTTTTAAACACTCTACATAATAACGTGCAATATCTAAAGAAACCATAATAGGATAAGATGGACTACTAGATTGTAAAGCACCCAAAAGATAAGATAATCTATTTTTATTAATAAAGTTTCCTTTCACATGTAAATATGAGCCCATTGTCATTGCTGGCAGTGTCTTATGAGCGGATTGGATAACAATATCTGCACCAAACTCTGTAGCTGACTTTGGAAAAGGAGCTCCTAAAATAAAATGAGCGCCGTGAGCTTCATCCACAACAACCGGAATAGAATGTTTGTGTGCCAATGAAACAATCGGAGCTAAGTCAGTTGAAACACCGTAATAAGTAGGATTTGTTAAGACAATTGCTTTTACCGAACTAGGAGCGACTTTAAGGGCTTGTTTGATATCTTCAACATTTATACCTACCGTTAATTTTGAAATCAAATCAACTTCAGGAGAAACAAAGATAGCATTGGCTTTTGCTAAATTAATTGCATTAAAGATTGACTTATGCGAATCCCTTTGCACAATAATACTATCTCCTTCTTCACAAAGAGATAATATTGCAGCTAAGTTGCCCACAGTAGAGCCATTCACTAAAAAATATGTTTGATCTACCCCGTATAAGTTGGCAGCTAATATCTGAGAGTCTTGAATAGCTTCTTCTGCTTCATGCAAATCATCTAAGCCTGTTATTTCTGTTAAATCATATTTTAAGAACTGTAGAAAATCTTTTTCAACACCTTTAGGAAAGACATAACCACTCTTATGTCCCGGTACATGATAAGATAGAGGCCTTTTATTGATATGATTTAAAACGCAATCATATAAAGGCAGTTTGCTTCGTAGATGTTCCAAACTTATAATCTCCTTTTATCTCTTACACATTTATAAATCAAGACTGTGTCTATTATAACAAATTCGCAATAGCTTTTTCATCATGCAAAAAAGCCCTTAAAAAGGACTTCAGGTTTATTTATAAATTTCTATTTTCTTTAATTGATTTAAAATATCATCATATTGCTGATTGGATAAATTTATTTCTGTAATATCTTTTTCACAGTGTTGACATATCAATGAAGAAAAAATTGTAATACCTTTAACTGTTCTTTGATTGCAAACTAAGCAAACTGTATCATGATTTTTTCCGTTCATTATTCTACACCTCCACTATGTCATTGTGAACCATTTGTTTATTTCCTATACCTATGAGAATTTTAAGTCTACAATACATTATACGCAGATAGCTTATACCTTGTTAAAACAAAATAAAAAGAGGCTGGGACATAACTAGCCAAAAATAATGAAAAAGGGTTCATCTGGAATATGTTCAACGAGATGGTGAACGGCGAAGGCAATATCATTTTCTTGTAATTTTATTTC